>JACCVG010000173.1 GCA_013698335.1 Thermoleophilaceae bacterium | reverse complement strand
CGGATCGGCCCCGGGGTCGGTGGCGTTCACTTCCCCTGACTCTGTTCGGGCTGGTTCGTTCTCGGGCGCTGCGGTCGCAGATGGCTTTGCCTCCTGGTGCTCCCCGGAGTTCGCAGCGGCTGCCGCCAGATCGATGCCGTAGTGGTGATAGAGCTCAGCTTCCTGCTCCGCAGAGATCTCGTCTTCGGGGTCGAGCGTAGGAGCGTCGCTGACCTGCGCCTTCTCTACGCTGACCCAGAGGCGCGGACCCTCAAGCGATGCTCCCGCCAGCGGCACGAGGGTCGCCTTGCGGCCCAGCAGCCCACTGTCG
Organism: Thermoleophilaceae bacterium; assembly: GCA_013698335.1. GTDB lineage: Bacteria > Actinomycetota > Thermoleophilia > Solirubrobacterales > Thermoleophilaceae > JACCVG01. The sequence goes on along the minus strand of JACCVG010000173.1, from coordinate 6,066 downwards.
ACGAGCGCGAACTCGGGCTGATCGGTGAGATGGTTGAGGTAGACGTCACGAACCTCACCAATCTCACCACCCCCTGGATCGACGAGCTTCTTTCCGCGTAGCTCGGACGGGTTCGTAGAGTCGATCATGCAGCCTTCCTCCTTCGGCTTGCAGCGGCCGGGAACGGTCCGACTGCGCGGCCTTCCACGCGATCAGCTTCCCTCCTGAAAGGGGTACCCGCCGTCCGGACGACGAAACGGGACGCGGCAGTAAACGCGGCTCGCCACCGCCAGAGGCGCTGGAGATGCGGAGTGGACGATCGGGACTCCGTTTCACGGCTGGATCGCTCAGAGATCGAATCGGCGGCCCGATATGTCCCTCCGAGCGATGCTCGGATTGTCGAGCGTATGCCGCGTCTTGCGAATCTCAAATCCGCACCACCTCCTCGCCCGGGAGCTGCTCTCGGTTGATCACCGGCTCTATCACCCAATACCGCCACGCCCCAAGCTCGAGATAGGTGCGGACGTGTCGCCTCCACCTTCCTCGGTAGCCGTGGTCCTCGAAGATCTCGGCCACGGTATCCGAGACGGTCGCCGAGGCGTTCCACAACGCGAAGGACCTCCCGGAGGAGGTCCAAGGCGTAGCTCAAAGGGACATAGCGGGGGCCCGATATGTCCCTCCGAGCGACGCTCGGGTGGTTGAGCGAATCCGGCTAGCCGCCTAAATCGACACCTACGCTCGGGCGCGCCGCGGTGCGCTGAGGTGATCAGCCGCCGACAGTGTCCCTCAGCCTGAGCCCGGTAGGCGGTTGCTGATCCGTCCGATCCGCTCCGTAGCGCCCTGAAGCGGCTCAAGCACCCCACGCACCTCCTGGATCTCCTGCCTGAGGGTGCCCATCTCGCGTAGGAGGCCATCGAGCCGCGGAGGGACGCTCTCGGCCGCCGAGCGGTTGCCCTCGAGCTCGGGCTTCAGCGACTCGATCGTCTTGATCTGCTTTACGAGATGCGGTCTCAGGCGCTTCTCGAGGTCGGGCGGCAAGGTCCCGAGCCGCTCCTGTAGCCCCTTTAGTCCCATCTTCAGCTGGTCCTCAAGCGACTCTAGGCCACTGGTCGCCTGTTTCTCGAGCGAGTCGAGACGGCGGACGAGGCTGCGCTCGAGCTTGCCGAGGGCCGGCGGCAAGCCATCCAGGTGACCTTCGAGCGCATCGAAGCGCGCGTCGAGCTTCTCCTCGAAGTGCGGTAGTCGCTCGGCGGCAAGGGCGAGGGAGTGGAGGTCGTCGAGCGCCCGTAGCGCCAAGCGAGGCGGAATGAGGAAGGGATTCTCCATGGTCAGTGAGGACTACCGAGGCTGCGAGGCAGAACGCCGCCCACAGCGCTCCCTCCTCCTCGCCGGCGATACGGGCTTCCACGACATACCGATTGTTGGAGCCACCGGCCGCGAGGGAGGCTCAGGCGTAAGCGCGATGCCGCCCTACTGCCCTTCGCCCGGCTCGCCAGGCCAGGCTCCGGTCGACTTGGCGATCGCTCGCCTCACGCCTCGATCGAACAGCATGCGGCTCAGCTGGTAGACCGTCCCTTCGACGATCGCGGCGGGGACAAGCTGGACCCAGCGAACATCTTCTTGCGCCGTATCGGGTGGCGGGCTGCCCAGCAGCTGACTCCACAATCGCTTGGCGACCTTCTGACCGAGGATCCCCGAAAGCAGTATGCCGGGGAAGGCTGCCGCGGATAGAAACTTGCTCATGGCTGTCGTACACCCTCCTCGCGCGCTTCGTGCAAGGCCGCCATTCAGGACCTCCGGCCGCGCAGGACGCGACCCACGAGGAGGCCAGCCGCCGCGGCTCCGCACAGGTACGGGAGCGGGTCCCTGCTGGCGCGCTCGACCAGGCCTTTCATCGTCGTCTTGGCTCGCTCCCCAGCATCGCCGCCCGCGCCTCCGCCTGCACCCGACACCTTCGCTTTGATCTCCTTCTTCTTGGCGCGGAGCTTCTCCTTCTGCTCGTCGACCGCGTCGCGCACCTGCGCCATCACGTCCGCCTTCTGGGACAGGGCATCGACGGTGTCACCGAGCTCCTCGCGGGTCTGCTCGATGTCGTGGCGGATCTCCTCCTGGCTTTTGGCGGCCTCGTCCGCGCCCGAGCCTGAGGAGCTGCCTGCGCTACCGGCCGCTGCGGTGTGCTCCTGTGCCGCCGGGTCGCGGGCTGGATCTTCTTGCTTCTCGGCTGAGCCGTTGCTCATGGCCTTCTCGCCCTCTCCTTCACGTGTTCGACGTCTTGCCTTGTGGTCTCGATTGCCTGCTCGGGAGCCGGCGGACCGGCCTCCTGTACCTGCTTGCGGCCGGCAAGCGCCAGCCCTCCGGCGACCGCCGCCAGGACTGCAGCCACGACCAGCGCAGAGAGCCAGCCGTCAACCCCGATCTCGATCAGAATCAGGATCAACCCCGCGACTAGCGCTCCGAGCGCGTATAGCCCGAGCAGGCCCCCCGCGCCGAGCAGGCCACCACCGAGCCCGAATCGCTTTCCCTTCTCCTGCATTTCGGCCCTTGCGAGCGCCAGTTCCTGGCGAACGAGGGTCGAGGTCTGCTCGGAAAGTCGCTTGGCCAGGTCGCCAAGCGACTGATCGCTCATGTCGTTGTTCGACACGCCCGCTCCTCTCTGATCGGTGACGCGTCGCCTCAGCGACGCGCGGTCTCCGACGCTTCCTTGTCGCGCGGCTGCATGCCCGCGGTCTTGGGCTCCTTCGGCTCATCGCGCGGCTCGGCCTGGAGCTCGCGCTCGGCGCCGGGCACGCCGGCCTCGAGCTCGCGGCTTCGCTCGAGCTCCGAGTTGAACTCCGCTCCGAGCAGGATGGCGAGGTTGGTGATCCAGAGCCACATCAGGAAGACGATCACGCCGCCGAGCGAGCCGTAGGTCTCGTTGTATGAGCCGAAGTTCGCCACGTAGAAGGCGAAGGCGGCCGAGGCGAGGATCCACACCACGACGGCGAGGATGCTTCCCGGCGTCGCCCACCTGAACCCCGGATGCTTGACGTTCGGCGCCGCGTAGTAGAGGACCGCGATCATCGTGATCACCACGGCCAACAGCACGGGCCACTTGGCGATCTGCCAGATCGTCACGGCCGTGTCGCCGATGCCGAGCGGGCCCGCAACGGCCTCGACGATCGGTCCGGTGAGGATCAGCGCAAGGACGACCGCCACCGCAAGGATCAGCATGATCAGGGTGACCAGCATCTGCAGCGGCCGCAGCTTCCAGATCGGCCGGCCCTCGGGCGTCTCGTAGATGATGTTCGAGGCGCGCATGAAGGCGCCGACGTAGCCCGAGGCGGACCACAACGCCGCCACGATCCCCACGATCGCCAGGATCCCCGAGGTGGAGCTACTCGAGGTCACCGAGCGAATCGGGTCGGCGAACGTGTCCGCCGCGGACTTCGGCCCGAGCCCGGCGACGACGTCGGTGATCGTCTGGGTGGCCGACGCAGGATCGGCAAAGAAACCGATGATGCCGACGAAGGCGATGAGCGCCGGGAACAGCGCCAAGAGCCCGTAGTAGGTCAGCGCGGCCGCCCAAATGGTCATGTTGTCCTCGGAGAACTCCGTCAACGTGCGCTTCAACGTCGCAAAGCGGCCGGAGACCTTCGCCGGGCCCTCGGGCGCGTCGCCGCCCTCGTTCAACCGCTGCCGGCGAGCTTGCGTCGCTGTCGTCTTCTCCTCGGTCAAACCTGCCTCCAACCGTCCGCCTGCTGGAGGAGGTTGTACTCGGCGCCGAAGATCGCGCCGGCCACCGCCAGCAAGATCGTGATCCGGAGGCCTATCAACCAGACGCCAAGGCCCTGACGAGCACCGTCGTAGCGCGACATCCGCCCGGCTACGTAGCCGCCGCAGAGGTACGCGAGGAACAGAACGAGCAGCAGCAGCGCCGCGCCCACGATTCCGATCGTCTCGGCGCTCGAGGTTGCCTCGCTCGCGGAGAGCTCCGTCAACCCGATCGCCGCGCCGGCCGCGCTGATGAGCGCGACCAGCAGCGCCGTCATCGCGATCGCCACGAGCCAGCCGAAGAACGCGGCACCGATGTTGAAGCCGCCGTACTCCTCCCGACGCTGATGCTCGGGATCGTGACCGGCTCGCGGAGCATCGTCGCCGGCAGCTACGGCTCCTCGCCGGTCATCGGCCGGGACGGCCCCATGCCGGTCATCGGCCGCGCCCGCGTTCGTTGCCGAGTGCCGTTCTGTTTCCCTGGCCATTCGGTCCTCCCTCCTCAGGTCGCGCGGTAGGACCCCGAGCCGGGATCCACGCGAGTCGTTTGGCTGGACGAGTCGCCGCCCTCGACCTCCTGCTGGGCACGCTGCTTGCCGCGCTCGGCCTGCTCCTGGCCGCGCTCGCGGCCGAGCTGGACGTCGCGCTTGACCTGGTCCTTCTGCTCCTGGCCCTTGCTGTAGGCCTGCTCGAGCATCCGCTCGGCCACCGGACGGCCGCCGAGCCCGAAGGCGAGCGCCAGGCCGAGCGCGAGCGCGCCCATCGTCGCGGCGAAAGCGATCTGGACGATCTCCGGCGCGATCTGGAGCTGGTTGAGGATCATGAACAACGCGATCACCATCACAACCGCCGGCACGACGGTGGCGACGATCTTGCCGGTCGGGGTGTCGCCGAGCAGCTTCGCCACGCCGCCGCCGACGGCGCCGGCGACCAGCGCCGCGAGGATGAAGATCGCGAGCGCCGCGATGACGTTCGGCAGGTAGGCCAGCACCTGGTTCATGAACGTCGTCAGCGCCGGGATCTGAAGCGCCCCGATCGCCGAGAACAGGAAGAAGACGAACACGAAGATGAAGACGACGCGGCCGATCCCGTTTGAGGGACTGGCGCCCGGCATCACCCGCTCCACGTACTGGCTCGCGTCTGACTCCTGGAGCTTCTGGTCGACGCCCAGCTTCTCGAGCGCCTTCGTGACGATCGCCTTGACGAGCCTCGCCACGATGAAGCCCACCAGCAGGATGACCAGGAACGCCAGCAGGTTGGGCAAGAACGCGAAGAACTTGTCGAAGCCCTCCTGAAGGCTCCCTCCGATATCGACTGCAAAGACCATCGATTCCCTCCTAGGGGATTGCTTGCGGGGTTAGCGGTACCTAGAGGTGCGCTGCACAACGGTTACCCCCCCGGGCGCGGAATGCAACTTCCTGCCGGACTAAACGGGACACTCGATCGAGCGTTCCCCCAGGTCACTGTCTGACTACAGGTTGCGGATGGAGCCGTGCCTGCACACTTGCGGCCGATAACGGGCATCACCTGAGGAGCGAATGACCGAGCAGCGTGAAACACACGGCGAAGTCGAGCGCCAGCGCGCGGACGCGACGCGCAACCGCGCCGTGATCCTCGCGGCCGCCGCGCGGTTGAGGGCGCCGGGTTCCGGGTTGAACATGCGCGAGGTGGCCGGGTCCGCCGGAGTCAGCCGGTCGACCCTGTACCGGCACTTTCCTACCCGTGCGAGCCTCGAAGCGGCGCTGCGCGACCAGGGGATCGCGGCGGCGCGCCAAGCGGCCCAGCGCGCCGCGGCCGAGCGAAGGCCGCCGCTGGCGGCGCTGAGGCGCCTGATCACCAAGCTCGTGGAGCTGCCGCGGGCCTATCGCCTCGACCTGCTGGGCGCCGATCGCCTTCGCGCGTCGGCGGACGAACTGGCCCTGGCGGCCCTGCCGCTGTTCGACCGTCTCCGCGAGGCGGCGGAGGTCGAACCGGCTCTCCCCGATGACGTCACCCGCAATGCCGCGGCGCACGTCGTCGAGTCGTGCCTGGCGCGCACCGAAGAAGGGGGCGGGGAGTCGGGACCCGAGGCCGACCGCCTGTTTCGCGTGCTGACCGACCCGCTCGACCAGGGACTGGTCGTGCTGGACCCCGATGGCCTCCTGCTGGCGCTGAACTCGAGTGCCGCCGGCGCGCTCGCGCTCGACCCGGAGGTCGACGTCGGCGAGCGCGTCGTCGAGCCGCGAGTCGAGGTCATCTACGAGGACGGCTCCCCGGCGCCCGGCGAGACCTACCCGCTCGCCGCCGCCGTGTCCTCCGGGCGCCCCCAGCCGGCCGCGGTGCGCGGCCACCGTGACC
>JACCVG010000156.1 GCA_013698335.1 Thermoleophilaceae bacterium | reverse complement strand
GAGGCGCTCCGTCCCGCACTCTCGGCGCCCCTGCCGCCGCTCCCGGCCCATCCGGCCGCGGCGGTCCACTACGGACTCGCCGCGCAGCGCGCGATCCTCGCCGGCGACGACCGGTTCACTCCCGAGGCGCTCGGCCTCGCGGCCTGGCATAGCGACCCTGCCCTCAGCGAGGGCTACGGCCACCGCCTACTGGTCGTCGGCGTGGTCTCCTAGACGGCCGCGGTCGCGACGCCGACGCACCAACCGCAGCGCGAGCAGCAGGCCTGAGCCCGCGAACAGGACCGCGACGATCGCCAGCCAACGGCCGAGATACACCTCCGTCGACAGGCCCGTGGTCAGTTTGAAGCTCTCCTCAGCAACCCCGAAGATCAAGGGGAAAAACATCAGCAGCAGTATTCCGGAGACGATCGCCGGGATCCGGATGTGGTTGAAGACCTCGATCGAGCCGACCTCTCGCTCGCCGGGGTAGAGCGTCGCCGACCAGCGCGTGATCGCGATGCCTCCCCGTCCGATGCCCGCGTAGATCGGCAGCAGGATGAAGTCATGGGCGATGACCGCGCCAAAGAGCCAGATCAGGACGTTGACAAGCGTCGGCAGCGCGCTCAACTGCAAGATCGCGAAGCCGGCGATCGCGAAGCTCGCGAGACCGAGCACGAGGTGGGCCGGGGAAGCTCCGTACTCCCGGCTGAAGCGGCCGCTCATCAAACGGCCCCGAAGCTCAGCCGGTTGACCCATTTGGTGTTGTGGACCCCGGGGGCGCCCGGAACGATGATTCGCGCGGGGAAGCCGTGGTCGAGCGAGAGGTCGACCCCGTTGACCTGGAGCGCCAGCAGCGAGCGCTCGTCCGAGAGCTGCGCGCGGTTGAGCACGACCTCACTGAACGAACCGCTCTTCTGCAGGGACTGAACGAGCAGCGTCTCGGCGGCATCGCCCCCGACCATCCGGCCGAGCTCGATCAGCGGGACACCCGTCCAGTCCTGGGCCGTCGACCAGCCCTCGACGCAGGCGATCGGGAGTCGCTCGGTCACCTGCGGCAGCGCGAGCAGGTCGGCGCGGGTCAGGCTGGCCTGCTCGCCGCCGGCGATCACGTCCAGTGCCCATTTCTGACCGGTGTCGGCGACATCGATCTGGGCCGCCGCCGCGGTCTTGTTGATCTGGAAGTCGTTGGGACCGGTTCCGAGCACCTGACCGCGCGGGGCGAGCAGTGCGATCCGCCGCAGCGGCCCGCCGATCGACTGGCCAGCCATCATCACCGCGAGCGCGAGCGAGGTCGCGCCGACCATGCCGACGAGGCCGCGCCGCGAGATCGTTGCCGGGTCGGGCTGGGTGGCGACGGTCTCGTGGAGGGCGGAATCCTCTTCGATCGTCTGCCCGCCGAGCGGCCTCGTAACGCCGTGCTCTCGGAACGAGCGTGCGACGAGCGGCAGCTTCAGCGCGAGGTGGAGGATCAGCGCACCCACGAACACGAACGAGGCGTAGTAGTGGGCCGGGACGAACGAGAAGCCGAACGGGTACCAGCCCTGGATGTTGAGCAGCCCGGTGACGAACAGGAACAGGGCGCTGCCGATGAACAGCGCGAGGCTCGTGCGCTCGAGCATGTGGGCGAGCGACCGCACGGCCGGCCGCTCGAAAAACTTCGGGATTACGCTCCAGAGCTTCAGCAGCAGCAACGGGATCGCCGCGACGCCGAAGATCACGTGCATCCCCTGGGTGACCGCGTAGAGGTAGGCCCAGCCAGCGGGCCAGCTCAGCCATTCGTAGAGGAAGGTGAGCGGGCCGTCGCCGAGCACGACGGCGTTCTCCCCGAGCGTCGTCTCGTAGGCGACGTGGGAAAGGAACCCGGTCACCGCGCAGACGACGATCGCCACGAGCAGCGCGCTGCCGGTGAACGACGTCAGCCACGGGCCGCGCACCGGGCTCTTCCAGAACGACCGCTTGAACGGGCCGATCTGCGGTGGATCGGGGGCGGGCGGCTTGCGCGCGTCCGGATCGGCGCCGAACGCACGCTCTAGGAATCCGTCGCCTCGCTGCTCCATCAGTGTTGCCAGGTTATTCCCCCGGAGCGACTTCGCTGCCCCGGCTCGCTACCCTTAAGCGGATCGTCATGCGGCGGCCAGCGGGGCCCCGTACCACGACACGACGTGCGTGATCGGGACCTCGAAGCGCTCCCGGGCACGGAAGACGAGATTGCGCTCCAGCCAGTGCGAGTGCTCCTCGGGATGGGTCGAGATCACGATTTCGTGCGCTGCGAACTCGGCCAGCGTGTCGTCGATCGCCTGGATCGGGTCGGCATCGCCGACGGCACCGCGCGCCACGAGGCCCAGATTGGCGAGCTCGGCGATCGCCGTCGCCAGCCGGCGCTCGGCGGCGCGGATCGCTCCGTCGGTGTCGGAGAGGTAGTGGCGCAGGCGCGAGTTGAGCGCCGGTGCCACGATCAGCACGTCGGCGGCGGTGCCCTCGGCGCTCTTGACGACCTGCTCGTGGAGGTCTCCACAAGGGCAGGTCTTGTCGGCGATCACGAGGATTCTGGTCTCGACTAGCTGCAGGGACATCGCGGCACTCCTTGGGTCGGTAATCGGTCCACTCGACCCTCGATCTTCCTGCCGTCCTATGAACACGGCCTTACGCGATACGACGCGTAACCCTTTCGTCGCACCTAGACGCCCGCGGTCGGGAGGCTCAGCCGCACGCGCGTGCCGGAGGTCGACTCGGCAAGCCAAATCCGCCCGCCGTGCGCCTCGACGATCGCGCGGCTGATCGCAAGCCCGAGGCCGGCGCCCTCGCCCGCCCGCGAACGGGCGCCACGGAAGAACGGCTCGAAGACCCGCTCACGGTCGGAGGCGTCGATGCCCTCTCCGGAGTCTGCGATCTCGAGTTCGACGTGGTCTCCGGCGGACTCCGCCAGAACCCAGACGCTGCCGTCGGTCGGCGTGTGTCGGATCGCGTTCTGGAGCAGGTTGAAGAGCACCCGCTGCAGCCGCTCGGGGTTCGCGCGAGCCGGGGCGGTACCGGCCGGCACGGTGCTCAAAAGCTTGATCCCCTTCGCGCGGGCCTGGGGCTGGAGGGTCTCGACCGCCTCGCCGACAAGCTCGTCAAGCTCGACCTGCGCCATCGTCCACTCGATATCGCCGGCCTCCAATCGCGAGAGCTCGAACAGGTCGTCGACGAGGTGGCCGAGTGAGCCGATCTGGTTCGAGATCTCGCCGAGGTAACGGGTCCGCTCATCCGGGCCGGCGACCTCATCCTCGATCGCCTCCGAGAGTAGGCGGAGCGAGGTCAGCGGCGTACGCAGATCGTGTGACACGGCGGCGATCAGGTCGCGGTGTGCCTTCCACGCCGCGTCTCGTTCGGCCTCGCGCACCGCGAGGATCGAGGCGGCCTCGTTGGCGGCGTGCGCGAGCTCGGCGAGCTCGTCCGAGGCCGTCGTCCGGGCCGAGACATCGAGCCTGCCCTCGCCGACCGCCTTCACGGCGCCCTGAACCGACCGCACGTCGCCGAGCACGCCGGCCGCCAGCAGCGAGGCAGAGTAGGCCCCGAGCGCGGCCGAGAAGACGAGCATCAGTCCGAGTACGAGGGCATCGTGGGGTGAGACGAACATCGCGAGCGCGACCGCGCCGATCCCGGCGAGGCTCACCCCGATCGCGAGCGCGAGCCCGACCTGGAACTGGCGTCGCAGCGAGCCGAGCGCGGCGCGGTGCGCGGCGATCGTGTGGGCCAAAGCGAGCTGTACGAGGCCGATGGCGAGTAGCAGGACGAGGGTGATCAGCCCGTCGGGCGGCGCATATACGCCGGCGATCGTCGCGCCGCCCAGGACCGCCAGACCGACGACCATGGCGAGCCCGCGTGCGGCGCTCACGGCTGGAACCGGTAGCCGACGCCCCAGACCGTCTGGATCCAGCGCGGCTCGGAGGGCTCGGCCTCGATCTTCGCGCGCAACCGGCGAATGTGGACCGTGACGGTCGAGGTGTCGGTGTAGAAGCTGTATTGCCAGACGCTGTCCATCAGCTGATCGCGCGAGAACACCTGGCCCGGATGGCTCGCGAGGTGGAGCAGCAGGTCGTACTCGCGGACGGTCAGCGAGACCTCCTCACCGCCGACCTCCACGCGTCGCGCGACCGGATCGATCCGCAGTCCGTCGATCTCGATCGGCTTGGGGAGCTCTGGCTCGGGCTGGGTGCGGCGCAGCACGGCGTCGACGCGGGCGACGAGTTCGGCGGGGGAGAACGGCTTGGCGAGGTAGTCGTCGGCGCCGCGCCGCAGCCCGAC
>JACCVG010000108.1 GCA_013698335.1 Thermoleophilaceae bacterium | reverse complement strand
GCGCGGGCCAGGCCGCGGCGCTGATCCCCGGCGTCTCGCGCGGCGGCGCGACGATCACTACGGCGCGGCTGCGGCGGTTCGATCGCGCGGCCGCCGGTTCCCTCTCGCGCCAGGCGGCCTTGCCGATCATCGCCGGGGCGACCGTACTCAAGGGTCACCGGCTCTCGCGGCGCGGCCTACCGCGCGAGCTGCGGCTGCCGTTCGCGGCCGGGGTGATGGCGTCGCTGGTCGCGACCCTCGCCTCTGCTCGGCTCGCCGGAGTGCTCGAGCAGAGCGGGTCGCTGGCGCCGGTCGGTGCCTACCGGATCGCGCTCGGGGTCTTCGCGCTGGCGCGGCTGCGCGGCGACCCGCCGCATCGGGTTGAATCCCACCGATGAGCGAGAGCGCGTACGCAGGCGCCGGCGTCGACACCGACCGTGCCGGGCAAGCCCTCGCCGGCCTCGTCTCAGTGCTGACCGGCATCGACCCCGGCCGCGAGCGGCGAACGGTGCTCGGCTCAGGCCACTACGCGAACATCCTCGCGCTCGACGCCGACACGGGGATCGCGCTCTCGACTGACGGCGTCGGCTCGAAGGTGATCATCGCCGAGCAGCTCGGTCGGTTCGACACGGTCGGGATCGACTGCATCGCGATGAACGTCAACGACATCATCTGCGTCGGCGCCGAACCGCTGGCGCTGCTCGACTACATCGCCGTCGAGCAGGCCGACCCGGACATGCTGCGCGAGATCGCGATCGGCCTCAAGGTGGGCGCCGAGCTGGCGCGGATCGAGATCCCCGGCGGCGAGCTCGCCCAGCTGCCCGAGCTGATCCGCGGCCATCCCTCTCCGTACGGTTTCGACCTCGTCGGCGCGTGCTTCGGCACGATCGCGCTTGACGCGGTGATCAGCGGCTCGCGGATCGAGCCAGGCGACGCGGTGATCGGGATCCCCTCGAGCGGAGTCCATTCTAACGGGCTGACCCTCGCGCGCAGCGCGTTCGAGGATCTCTCCGAGCGCCCGGACGAGCTCGGCGGCGCAACCGTCGGCGAGACCCTGCTCGAGCCGACGACGATCTACGTGCGCGCCGTGATGGACCTGATCGCCTCCGACGCGATCGACGTCCGCGGCCTCGCCCACATCACGAGCGGCGGCCTGCTCAACCTGCTGCGGCTCGAGGCCGCCGTCGGCTACCTGATCGACGCCCCGCTGCCCCGCCTCCCGATCTTCGCGCTGATCGCTTCCCGCATGACCGTCGAGGAAGCCGAGTTGCTCGAGGTCTTCAACCTCGGCTGCGGCTTCTGCTGCGTCGTCCCGGCTTCCGATGTCGATGGAGCGCTCGAGGTGATCTCCGCGCATCACGACGGCGCCGCCTTGATTGGTTCGGTCACGGATCGATGCGGAATGGTGGAGCTGCCTTACGCTCGGTTGAGCGGCCGGAAAGACTCCGGCTTCAGCGCCGCCTAAGTGGCCTCGGCGGCCACGTCGAACCAATGCTCTATCTAGGCGGCGGGATCGCCGAACTCGCGGGCGAGACCGCCCATAATCAAGGTGAAATCGAGGTCGGTGCCGAACTCCACGAGGACTTTCGAACGGTCGGCTCGACCGACCACGACCAGGAGCAGGCAGGATCGGTGAACAACTGGACGTGCGCGGGCATCGACCCGCAAGACTAGGTACCTCGATGATCGGAACCCTCCTCAACGATCGCTTCCGGCTCGAGCGTAAGCTCGGGTCCGGTGGAATGTCGACGGTCTACCGCGCGTTCGACGAAACGCTCGAGCGCTGGGTGGCGATCAAGGTGATGCACGGCGAGATGTCGCGCGATGCCGATCAGCTCGAACGGTTCCGCCGCGAGGCGCGCGCCGTGGCCCGCCTCTCCCATCCCCACGTCGTCAGCGTAATCGATGCCGGCGAGGACGCCGGCCACCCCTACATCGTGCTCGAGTACATCGAGGGCGAGACGCTCAAGGCCCGAATCCGACGCGACGGACCGCTGCCGATCGGCGAGGCGGTCGCATACGCGATCGAGATCGGCCTCGCGCTCTCGGCGGCTCACCGTGCCCGGCTGGTTCACCGCGACGTCAAGCCCCAAAACATCCTGATCGACCCCGAGGGTCGCGCACGCATTACCGACTTCGGGATCGCGCGAACCCTAGAGGCCGAGGGGCTGACGCAGGCAGGACGCGTCGTCGGCACGACCGACTACGTCTCACCCGAGCAGGCGATGGGCAAGGAAGTGAGCGGCCAGTCCGACATCTACTCGCTCGGCGTCTGCCTCTACGAGATGCTGACCGGCCAGCCCCCGTTCGTCGGCGACTCCCACGTCTCGGTCGCGATGAAGCACGTCCAGGAGCCGATCCCCGACGTGCGCGAGCGGCGACCGGAGGTCTCAGCGGCGCTCGCCGGCGTGCTCGAGCACGCGACCGCCAAGGAGCTCGCCAACCGCTACCCCGAGGTCGATCAGATGATCGCCGACCTCGAGGACACGCTCGCGATCGAAGCCTCGCGCGCCGGCGAGACGACCGGTGAGGCGACCGCGATGCTCGCTGCACTACCCGAACGCTCAGCTCGGATGGCGCCCGCGCGACTGCGCCGTCCCGGCCGCTACACGGCCGCGATGGTGGTCTTGATCGTGCTCGCCCTCGGTGTCGGTGCGGCCGCGCTCTTCGTGCCGAGCGGCGAGCGGCTGGTGCCGCTGCCGGGCATCCCGGAGGCACCCGGTCTCGTCGAAGTTCCGCTCACGCCGGAGAGTGCAGCTGACTTCGATCCCGAGGGCGACGAGGACGAGTCGAGTGAGAGCGTCGGCAACTTGACCGACGGCAACCCCTCGACGATCTGGGCGACCGAGACCTACCAGTTCCAGTTTGGGCCGGGCGGGCAGAAGAGCGGCGTTGGCGCGATTATCGATGCCGGCGAGCCGGTTGCGGCCAAGCGGTTCGAGGTGGCCTCCAACATCACCGGCTGGAGCGGGGAGATCTACGCGGCCAACGGCGAGCAGGCCGGCCTCGCCGACTGGGGCACCCCGATCGCATCGATCACCGACGCCGAGGAGACCGAGCGCGTCACGCTCGACACGGCAGGGCAGGAATTCACCCACTACCTGCTGTGGATCACCCAGCTACCAGAGGACACCGGCGGCCGGGTCGAACTGACGGAAGTCGGGCTGCAACGCTAGCGGCCGTCGGCGGGCTCGTCGAAGCGGCCCACGTCGAGCTCGACGGTGCCGCCCTGCTCGAGCGTCTCCCCGGCCGAGGGGTCCTGGTCGAGGACCAACCCTTCCTGAACGGGATTGCGCACGCGCTTGTCCTCGACGTCGACACGGAAGCCGTCGCCACGCAGCCGCGGGACGGCACGGTTGACGTCGAGGCCGCTGACATTGGGCACCGCTTGGCCGGCCAGCTTCCCGTTGGAGATCGACAGGTTGACGGTCGAGCCCTTGGCCGCATCCGTCCCGCCCTCCGGAGTCTGGGCGGTCACTTCCTCGGCCAGGATCTCGGAGTCGACCTTTGTGATGCTCACCTTGAACCCGGCGCCCTCGAGCTGTGACTGGGCCACGTCGCGATCGAACCCGATCACGCGCGGCACTTGCTCAATCCGCGGGCCAGAGCTGATCAGCAGCTGGATCGGCGTTCCTTCGCGGCGCTCCGATCCCGCACCGGGCAGGGTGCCGATCGCGAAGCCCGCCTCGATCTCGTCGGAAACCTCTTCGTCGGTCTCGGTCTGGAATCCAGCGGCGTTGAGCGCCCTGATTGCCCGCTTCTCGGAGAGCCCCGTCACGTCCGGGATCGCGGCCGTCGCCGGGCCGGCCGAGACGGTCAACTCGACGGTCGAGCCCTCGTCGACCCGAGCGCCCGCGGCGGGGCGCTGCGCGATCACCTGGTTGACCGGCGCCGGATCCTCGGCCTGAACGACGTTGACTTTCAGCCCGGCGGCCTCGAGCGGCGGCTCAGCCTGGGCGAGCGGCCGCTCGACAAGGTTGGGAACCCTGACCTGGACCGGTTGGCTGAGCAGCACGAAGGCCGCGGCCGCCGCCGCCACGGCGAGCAGGCCCGCGAGAACCCACGGCCAGCGACGGCGCCGGGGGGCCGGGTCTACGACTCCCCAGACGGCCGTTCCCTGTCCGTCGTCGCCGAGCGCCAGCGCGGCCCGCGCCGATTGCAGGGCGGCAATGAAGTCGTCGGCCGTCTGCCAGCGTTCGGTCGGGTCTTTGGCGAGCGCGCGCAGGATCGTCGCCTCGAGCCCCGGATGAATATCGGGGCGCAGATCGGATGGCATCGGCGGCAGCTGCGAGAGATGCTGGACCGCGATCGCAACCGCGCTGTCGGCCTCGAACGGCAGGCGACCGGTGACCATCTCGAACAGCATCACGCCGATCGAGTAGAGGTCCGAGGACGCGCCTGTCGCGTGCCCCTGGGCCTGCTCGGGCGAGAGGTACTGCGCCGTCCCGAGGATCGATCCCGTCTCGGTCATCTCCGAAGCCCCGGCGCGTGCGATGCCGAAGTCGGTCACCTTGGCCCGGTCCTGATCGTCCACAATCACGTTCTGGGGCTTGAAGTCACGGTGCACGACACCCCGTTTGTGGGCGAACCCGGCGGCCGTCAACACCTGGATCGCGAGGTCGATCGACCGTTCCTGCGGGAGCGGCCGCTCGTCGACCATCACCTGCTTGAGCGTCCGCCCGGCGAGGTGCTCCATCGCGATGTAGTAGGTCCCTTCGTGCTCGCCGCGGTCGAATACGGCGACGACGTTGGGGTGCTGGAGCGCCGCGGCAGAGGACGCTTCGCGCTTGAACCGCTCGACGAACTGCTGGTCCTCGGCGAAGCGCCGATGGAGCATCTTGAGAGCCACCTGGCGGCCGAGCTGGCCGTCTTCGGCGAGGTAGACGTCGGCCATCCCGCCTGAGCCGATGCGGTTCAGGATGCGGTAGCGCCCGTCGACGAGTGTGTTCAGAAGGGGGTCGTTCATCTACTGGAGGAGCTCCTGGAGTACTTCCTTGGCGATCGGCGCGGCGACCGTGCCGCCCTGCCCGTCGGTCCGCTCGATCGTCACTGCGACGGCCATCTTAGGGTCATCGCGTGGCGCGAAGCCGATGAACCAAGCCTGGTTGGTCGCACCACCCTCCACCTCGGCGGTTCCGGTCTTGCCCGCGACCTCGATCCCCTCAAGCGCGGCGGCCGTACCCGACCCCTCGCGGACGACGTTGGCCATCATCTCGGTCAGCTCCTCGGCCGAGGAGGCCTTCATCACGCGTCGTACCTCGACGGGATCGATCTCGTCCCGCACGCGTCCGTCACGCGCCCGCACCTCGTCGCCCAGTCGGGGTGCCATCCGCACGCCGCCGTTCGCAACGGTGGCGGCGACCTCCGCCATCTGAAGCGGCGTCACGAGCAGCCGCTCCTGGCCAATCGCCACCCGCCCGATGTCGACCGGGTCGCCCGCATCGAGGGGCTCCCCCTTGGAGAACACGCCGCTCGGCGCGAGCTCCGCGCTCGGCAGGTCCAGCGGCGGCGGCTCGCCCATGCCGAACCGCTCCATGTATTCGAACATCGTCCTCGCGCCGAGCTGCTCGGCCACCTGGCCCCAGACGGTGTTGACCGAGTTGGTCAGGGCGGTCGTCAGGTCGACGCTGCCGTAGCTCTGACCGCCGAAGTTGGCGAGCGGGACCCCTCCGATGTCGATCCCCGAACGGCCATCAACGGTGCTCGTGGGCTCGAACTCACCGCTGTCGAGCGCTGCGGCTGCGGTGATCACTTTCATCGTCGAGCCCGGTGGGTAGAGCGCCTGGGTCGCGCGGTTGAGGATCGGCGAGCCCTCGGCGTTGTTGAGCTCCGAGCATTGGTCGGCGACGGTATTGGGGTCATAGCTTGGGACGCTGACCATCACGCGCACGCGCCCTGTCTGCGGCTCTAGCGCGACGATCGACCCTGGCTCGCCGCCGAGCGCGTCGGTCGCGAGCTGCTGGGCCTCGACATCGAGGTTGCTGCGCAGGTCATCGCCTTGGTCGGTCCCGCCCAGCAGTGTGTCGACGATCGTCCCGAACTCGTTGCTGCGCCCGGTCAGGGCGTCGTTGTAGAACCGCTCGAGGCCCGACCGGCCGCAATCGAGGTAGCTGTAGCCGACCGGGTGGGCGAACAGGTCGTCGAGCGGATAGTCGCGCACATAGCGCGGCGCGCTCTCGCTGCCGACGTTGTCGGACTTTGCAAGATCCTCGCCGTCGGCGCTCAGGATCAACCCGCGCGGCTGGGTCTCCTCCTCGAGCAGCGAGCGACGGTTGTTGGAGTTCTCGGAGTAGGCCGTATCGCCGCTGAAGCGGGTCAGGAAGTCATGTGCGACCGCGCGGTAGGAGGTGAAGCCGATTAGCAGCGCGAACAGCGCGACGACGAGGCCGAAGACGCGCGCGATCTCGCGGTTCACCACTGCCCCTTTTCCTCGGCGGCGCGGCGCGCGCCATCGGAGAGGATCAGCAGTAGGGCGACGAGGATGAAGTTCGCCATCAGTGAGCTGCCGCCGCGCGATACGAACGGCAGCGTGACGCCGGTCAGCGGGATCGCTCCGGTGACGCCACCGACGATCACGAACACCTGCAGCGCGAAGACGGCGCTCAGGCCGACCGCCAGCAGCTTGGTGAACTCATCGCGTGCGATCACCGCGATCCGGAAGCCGCGCGCGGTGAACAGCAGGCACACAAGCAAGACTGCGACCGCGCCGAACAGGCCGAGCTCATTGGCGATCAGCGCGTAGATCGAGTCTGTATCGGGCAGCGGGACCAACGGACTGGCGCACCCGGGCGCCGGTGTGCAGTTCTGCTCGATCCCGGGTGGGTAGAGCAGCGACTTGCCGAGGCCGCGGCCGAACAGCCCGCCGTCGCTCTGGGCGAAGAACGACTGGACCAGCTGGCCGGAGCCGCCCGGCATGTCGATCAGCTTCTGATCGAACGGATCGAGCCAGGCCGAGACGCGGTTCTGCACGTGGGTAACCGAGGTGGCGAAGAAGGTCGCGCCGGCCGCGAACAACGATATCCCGGCGACCACGAACGACAGTCGCGAGGTCGCTACGTAAAGCACCACCAGGAAACCGCCGAAGAACATCAGCGAGGAGCCCAGGTCGCGGATCACGAACAGCATCAGCATCGCCATGCCCCAAACGAGCAGCAACGGGCCGATGTGCTTGAGCGAGGGACGCTCGGCCACGATCGCCGCGATCGCCGCGAGCAGGACGCAGCCGAGCACGCTCGGCCACGCGGGCGCCCCGAGGACCAAGATGAGGAACAGGGCCACGAGCGCCGCGGCTCCCCCGATCGCAGCCGTGCGCGAGAGCGGAGGCGCGGCCGTCCTACCCCCGAGCAACACCTCGCGGTTGTCGGCGAGGTAGCTCGCCAGGAAGATGATGATCGCGAGCTTCGCGAACTCGGCAGGCTGGAAGCTGATCGGCCCGAGGTCGATCGCGAGAAAGGCGCCGTTCTGAGTCTCGCCGAGGATCCGCGGCATCGCGAGCAGCACGATTCCCGCGATCGCGATCGTGTACCGGTAACGCTGCAGCGCGCGCAGGTCACGCAGGAAGACGATCGTGAGGCTGAAGAGGGCGAGGCCGAAGATGAACCACTGCGCCTGCTGGCGAGCGAGGTCCTCGTTGATCCGGTAGATGATCACGAGGCCGAATGCGGCCAGCAGTGCCGCCAGGGGGAACAGGTAGGGGTCGGCGTAGGGCAGCCGCCAGCGGATGAACAGGTGACCGAGCAGGCAGGCTACGAGGAAAACCGCGCCGTAAGTGACAGTGACCGTCTGGATCTCGTCGCTGCGGGCGATCAGGACCGCCGTGAAGCCGGCGGTCACGAGCAACGACACCGGTACCAGGCCGAAGAACTCCCGCGTGCGCCCCGACATCAGTTCTGCCCGGAGCCGGAGGGCTGACTCGCGCCCTCCCCACCCTGGGGCCCGCCCGACTCGCGACGTTCGCGCGCCTGTTGCTCGCGCCGGGCGCGCTCGGCTGCGGCCTGCTCGGCGCGCCGCTCGCGCTCGAGATTCTCGATCAGCCCGAGCGCGTCGCCGCGGCTGCGCAACCGTTCATCGAGCACAACCTCCCGCTGTCGCAGGGGGATGGCCGCGGCTTCGATCTCGCTGACCGAGTCCGGCTCGTACAGCGAAACGCCGCCGGGCAGGTCGATCGGCATCCCGTTGAAGAGGGTGACCACCCCTTCGTCGTTCTCGCCCAGAAAGTAGAACTGCCGGCTGCCGAACCAGATCCCGGCGATCAGCAGGCCGATCGATAGCAGGACGAAGAAGATCGTCGTGGCGGTTCGCAGCCGCGCTCGGGGTCGCGAGCGCTGGGGCGTCGCCGCGCGCGGCTCGGGG
>JACCVG010000106.1 GCA_013698335.1 Thermoleophilaceae bacterium | reverse complement strand
GCTCGACATCGCAGATCCGCCCGATCCCCTCGAGCTGAGTGAGCGATGCCTGAAGTGACCAGCGGCGGCGCCGCTCGACGTCGATCTGCAGCCGCCAAACGCCCGGCCGCGCGCGCGAGAGCAGTCGCTCACCGTCGGGCAGCCGAGCGGAGGAGCGGCCGGCTGGGAAGGCCAACAACCGCATCCGGTCGCGGCGCTCGCGGGCGCTCACGAGACCGGATGCTTTCTCGCCGATCGAGGTCAGCGTGTCCACCTCCGGCGCTCCCAGCGGGATCACGGCGCCGGCGCGGACCAGCAGCGGCAGCTCCTCGAGCGGGGCCGGGAGGGTTACCCGGCGACCGCCGCGCAGGACGCGTGGGCGGCGCAGCGAGATCGTCCCGACACCGGCACGCCAGTCAACCGAGCGCCAGAGGTCGATCCAGCGACCGGCGGGTAGATGGAGGCTCCGGGTCCGCGCCCGGGGCTCGATCACCGGCGCGGCCAGCAGGTCCGGGCCGAACAGGAACTCGGTCTGACTGCGAACCGCGCGAGCGTCGTCGGGATAAGCGAGCGCGAGCGCCCGGGTGATCGGGAGCCCACCGCGCTGGTAGGTGTCGGAGGCCGCCTCGATGTAGGGGGCGAGCTGGGTCCGCAGCTTCGAATAGCGCCGCCAGATCGGCAGCACGCCCTCGTGCCAGACCTGGGAGCGGCTGGCGCGCGACCCGACGAAGCTGAGCCCGTTGGCCTGCGTGCGCATGATCCCGCTGACGGCGCCGAACTGCAGCCAGCGCGCGGTCAGCTCGTCATCGGTGCGGGAGTTGACGAGGGCGTGGAACCCGCCGATGTCCGATCCCCAGTAGGCGATCCCCGAGAGGCCGATCGATAGCGCCTGGTGAACCGCGGCGCAGAGGCCGTCCGAGCAGCTCCAGTCCTCGGTCGGATCGCCGCCCCATACGATCCGCGAGAAGCGCTGGGACCCGTGGTAGCCCGAGCGGACGAAGACCGCGGCCTCGCGGCCCATGCGGCGGCGCGTGTGCTGCGTCGAGGCGCGGTGATAGAGGACGGGGTAGCGGTTGTGGAGCTCCCTTCCGCTGCGGCCGTTTCCGAACCTCGAGTCGGTCGGTGTGTACTCCCCGAAGTCCTCCATCCAGCCGTCGTAGCCGGCGTCGATCGCATCGTCGAGCAGGCCCTGGAAGAGCCGCACACCGCCGGGCTCGGTGAAGTCGATCTCAGAGACCATCTCGTCGGCCGTGAACGGGTTCGAGAGGACGTAGGGCTCGCCGCTTTCGTTCTCAACCAGAAGACCCTTGGCTGCAGCCTCGTCGTAGAGCGGTTGGTAGGTCGTGCAGATGTGCGGGTTGAAGTAGGTCGTGATCCGGTAGCCGCGCTGGTGGTAAGCGCGGATCCGCTCGCGCTCGGCGCGCTCGTTGCCGCGGTGGACACCACAGGGCAGGTAGTGGGTGTAGGTCTGGGCGACGGTCACCGGTACGTCCTCGGCTCGGAACCGGTCGGCGAGCTCGTACTTGTCCGTCTCCAGGGTCGGCTGGAACCAGGGTCCAAGAACCAGGTCGCGGGCTCCGGCTGGCGACCGGCGAAGTCCGAGTAGCGCCGCAGCACCCGCTCGGGGGTCGGCCCGGCGAAGACCGTCGCCTTGAAGTGCGCGCTTTCGGCCTCGGCGTGCCAGGCATCGGAGCGATCGCTCGCGAACCGGAACGTCGAGCGCTCGGGCTGGTCGATCAGCAGGCCGAAGCCGTCGCTCGTGATCGTCCAGGGGATCGGGAAGTTGGTCGCCGAGGGTCCCGTCGGGAAGGTGAACTCGGGGATCAGGGGGCGCAACAGCGGTTCGCCTCGCCCGGAGGAGAACGGCCCCTCCTCGGCCCAGTTGAAGACCTCGTTACCGGTCTGGTCGACCGCGTTGGAGCGCTCCCCGAGCCCGAGAAAACGCTCGCCCCCGGTCCGTCGAAAGGCCATTCCGGAGACACTCGCGCGGCCCGCGAGCGGGCCCGAGCCCGACACCATCCTTTGCTCGAGGCTCGCCACGCCATCGGCGCCCGGTTCGATGCTCAGGGCGAGCTTGTGGCCGAGGGGGTCGTTGGTCGCCAGTTCGAGGAGGAGCGAGCCGTCGCCCGCGCGGCGAGCTGAGATCACCCGCTCGGCGTGGAACCAGATCGTTTCGACCTCGGCGGCGGCGTAATAGCCGAGATAGGCGTTGTTGACAACCGGAACGCGCAGGTCGAACGAATAGCCGGGCGCGCCGTACCGCCCGGGGGAGGCGCCCCCGAGCGTCCGCAGGACGCGACCGCTGCGCCGATCGGTGAACTCGATCGCGAACGGCTCTCGGTCCACGCGAACCTGCAGCGCGCCCGCATCCACGTTCAGCGCCGGCTCGGCAGCCGCCGCAGCGTCCCCTGTGCCGATCGAGAGCATCAGGAGGAGCACAATTAATATCGCTAGATGGTCCTTCCCCCTTAGCACCCGCGCAACGCTACACTTTCTGAAGCATGCTCGAAGAGCGCCTCGGAAACAGGCCGTGCGGCGGCAAGTACGGCGACATCGTCCAGGCGATCGGTCACACGCCGCTGGTCGAGCTTAAGCGCCTCTCGCCGAAGCCCGGCGTCCGGCTGTTCGCCAAGCTCGAGAGCTATAACCCGACGGGCTCGGTCAAGGATCGTGTCGCTCGGGCACTGATCGAGGACGCCGAGGAGCGGGGGGCGATCCAGCCGGGCCAGACGATCCTCGAGCCGACCTCGGGCAACACCGGCATCTCGCTCGCGATGATCTGCTCGCGCAAGGGCTATCCGCTCAAGGTCGTGATGCCCGACAACGTCACCATCGAGCGCACCCAGCTACTACAGATGTACGGCGCCGAGATCGTCTACTCACCGGGCGAGCAGGGTTCCAACGGCGCGGTCGCGATGGCGCTAGACATGGCCGAGGCCGATGCGTCGTACTACATGCCCTACCAGTACGGAAACCAGGCCAATCCCGACGCCCATTACCACGGCACCGCGGTCGAAATTCTCGAGGAGCTCGACCAGGTCGACATGTTCGTTGCCGGACTTGGCACCGGGGGCACGCTGATGGGCAACGGCCGCCGGCTCAAGGAGGAGAACCCGAACACGATCATCGTCGCGGCCGAGCCGCTGCAGGGCGAGCTCGTCCAGGGTCTGCGCTCCCTCGACGACGGCTTCATCCCGCCGATTATCGACATCTCGCTGCTCGACCGCAAGATCTTCGTGTCTAACCGCGATTCGGTCATCTGGACCAAGAAGCTGCTCGTGGAGGAGGGTCTGTTCGCAGGCGTCTCGAGCGGCGCGATCGCGGCGATCGCCGTCCGCGCCGCCGAGCAGCTCGACGAGGGCAACGTCGTCTTCATCGTCGCCGACGACGGCTGGAAGTACCTCAGCTCGGGCGTCTACACGAAGCCGATCGAGCAGTTGGAAGCCGAAGGCGTGCTCGAGTCGGCCTCGTTCTGGTAGGCGAGGTCTGTCAGGCCCCGGGTGCCAACTCGTCTTCGGTCTTGGCCAACCGCTTCTTCGCCGGCGTCTCGTCATCATCGTCGGAGGAGTCGGTGGTCAGGGCGTTCTTGAACTCGCGCATGCCCTTGCCGACCGATTTGCCCATCTCGGGCAGTCGCTTGGGTCCGAGCACGAGCAGAGCGATCACTAGGACTACGATGATCTCGGCTGGTCCGATGTTTGGCACGGTCTACCTTTCGCTCGTGTTGTTCCGAGGGTAGCTGCTGAGAACCACCCCGGTCTACCCTTGTTCGTCATGGAGATGACTCGGGATCAGTGGGAGTTGCTGATCGCCCACGCGCGAGAGCAGGAGCCCAACGAGTGCTGCGGCTACCTGAAGCTGCGCGACGGGGTCGTCGAGGAAGTCTTCCCCGCCGACAACGACCGAAGGTCGCCGTACGGCTACTCGCTCGGCTTCGAGGCGCTGATGGCGGCCAACGAGCTCGACGACGAGGGGTTCGAGGTTGGCATTTACCACTCTCACCCGCGTAGCAATGCGATCCCTTCACAGACCGACGTGAACCTTGCCCAGTACCCGACCTGGCGCCAGCTGATCGTCTCGCTGCTCGGCGACGAAGCACGCGAAGGCCCGCCGATCCGCTCCTATTGGATCGCGGAGGGGAAGTACGAGGAGGAGTCGATCGATGTCGGCTGAGGCGCCCTCCGAGGTGCTCGCTTGCCCGGACTGCGGGCGGGGCTTCACGGCCGAGGAGCGGTTCTGCCCCGACTGCCGGATGCCACTCGTCTTCGCCGGTGTCGAGAGTCCCGAGCCGGCGCGCGACGCCGCGCACGAGCACGCACGTAAGATCCGGCCGGAGTTCGCGCGCGGTGATCTGGTGCGGGTCGCAGGAGGGCGCAACCAGGCCGAGGCCGAGCTGATCCAGAACCTGCTGCTAGAAGAAGGCGTGCCGAGCATGCTGAGGCGTAGCGCGGGCTTCGACGTCCCCGATTTCCTCGCGGCCGGCCCGCGCGACATCCTCGTGCCGGCCTCGGGCGCTCCGGCGGCGCTCGATGCCCTCCAGGAGGCCGACATGGCCCCGACTGACGAGGAGGAGTACAGGGTCAGCGGCCGCCACGCGATGCTCGTGCTCGGCGGGATCGTGCTCGGCGGCCTGCTCGCGGCGCTGATCGCCTGGACGATGCTGCAGGCGGTGGGCTGAGCCTCAGGGCCCGCTGCGGCGCTTGAGATCGAGCGCGATGATCACGCCGGGGGCGCGACTTTGTGCCTATGCAATACTTAGGCACACGTGAACGAACTGAGTATCGGAGAGGCCGCTCGCGCGCTAGGCGTCAGCGCCGACACGCTGCGGCGCTGGGACCGCGCCGGGGAGCTCCGCACTACGCGTGACACGCAGAACCGCCGGCGCGTGCCGGTCTCGGAGGTCGAGCGGCTCTCCGCCCGGCCCCGTCGCTCTCCGGTCGGCGACTCGCTCTCGGCCCGCAACCGTTTCGCGGGGGTCGTGACGTCGGTCGAAGTCGACGGCGTGATGGCGCTGGTCGAGCTCGAGGCGGGCCCGTTCCGGGTAGTCGCCGCGATCACGCGCGACGCCGTCGAAGAGCTCGGGCTGGCGCCGGGAGTGAAGGCGACCGCGGCAGTCAAGGCGACGTCGGTGATGATCGAGCGGGATGGAGCAGCGGGATGAAGTGCCTCGTTGCGGCGGGGCTGATCGCAGTCTCGGTGGCGGGATGTGGCACGAGGGTTCCAACCGGCGCCGACTCCGCCCGTCCCCAGATCAAGGTCGCGGCCGCGGCCTCGTTGACGGAGCCCTTCACCGGGTACGGCGAGCAGTTCGAGCCCGCCGATGCCGCCTTCTCGTTCGGCGCCTCCGACGAACTCGCCGCCCAGATCCGCTCCGGTGCGCTGCCAGACGTGTACGCCGCAGCCAATACGACCCTGCCCGATGAGCTCGCCAAAGAGGGGCTCGTCGGCGAGCCGGTCGCGTTCGCGACCAACTCGCTCGTGGTCGGCGTTCCCGCCGACTCCGGGCTCGAATCGATCGAGGATCTCGAGCAGTCGGGCCGCTCGGTGGTGATCGGATCCGAGACGGTTCCTGTCGGTGTCTACACGCGGATGGTCCTCGAGCGGCTTCCCGACGAGGGCGAGGCGATCCTCGCCAACGTCCGGTCGGAGGAGCCGGACGTCAAGGGGGTCCTCGGCAAGCTGACCCAGGGCGCGGCCGATGCCGGGTTCGTCTATGACTCCGACGTCATCGCGACGAAGGGACAGCTGCGGGCGATCGAGCTGCCGAGCAAGCTCCAGCCAGACGTGGCGTACGGGATCGCCGTGGTCGAGGGGACGGAGTTCCCCGAGCAGGGTCAGGAGTTCATCGACGGACTCCTCCAGGGGTCCGGCGCCGAAGCCCTCGCCGAGGCCGGATTCGGCCCGTCGCCGGACGAATGAGGCTCAAGCGGCTGTTCCCCGCCGCTCTCGTAGCGGCGCTGACGGTGCTGCTCGTCTTCCTGACGCTCCCGATCCTCGCGATCTTCTTCGACGTCGGCCCGGCACAGCTGATCGACGCGCTCGGCGCTCCCGGTGCAGTGGACGCGCTCCGCCTCAGCCTGCTTACGACCTCGATCGCGCTCACAGTGATCGTGATCGTCGGTACCCCCGCGGCCTACCTGCTCGCCACGCGTCGCTTTCGTGGCCGGGCGCTCGCGATCACGCTGGTCGAGCTGCCGCTCGTCCTGCCGCCGGCCGTCGCGGGGATCGGGCTGCTGGCCGCGATCGGGCCGGGCGGAATTCTCGGGCCGGCGATCGCCTCGACCGGCATCGAGCTCGTCTTCGAAACCGCCGGTGTGGTGATCGCTCTGACGTTCGTAGCGAGCCCGTTCTACGTCCGGCAGGCGCTGGCGGCGTTCGAGGCGGTCGATTCGGCGCTGCTCGACGCCTCGCGCACGCTTGGCGCCGGCGAGGCGCGCACCTTCGTTCGGATCGCGATTCCGAACGCCACCTCGGGCCTCGCATCGGGGTTCGCGTTGGCGTGGGGCAGGGCGCTCGGCGAGTTCGGCGCCACGCTCGTGTTCGCCGGGTCGTTCCGTGGGATTACGCAGACCACGCCGCTGGCGATCGTCGCGCTCGTGGGGTCCGACTTCCCAGGGGCGCTCGCGCTCTCCGCGGTGCTCGTGCTCGTGTCGCTTGCGCTCCTGATTTCGGTCAAGCTGATCAGCGGATCGTTGCTCGGACCCGCCCGGATCCCGACCTGGTGAGCGCTGGACTCGCGCTCAGCGTCCGTCACGCGCTCGCTTCGATCGAGCTCGACGTTGAGATCGACGTCGAGCCCGGCGCCCGGCTGGCGCTCGTCGGCCCGTCGGGTGCCGGCAAGAGCAGCGTTCTGAGGATCGTGGCCGGGTTGCTCTGCCCCGACGCGGGCACGGTCAGGTTGGCCGGACGAGCATGGCTCGACACCGTCGCCGGGGTCGACTGCGCGCCGGAACAGCGCTCGTGCGGCTATCTCTTCCAGGACTACGCGCTGTTCCCCCGCATGAGCGCACTCGGCAACGTCGCCTACCCGATCCGCACAGGCTCTCGCCGGCAGCGTCGCTCGCGCGCCGGCACTTTGCTCGACCAGTTCGGGCTCGCTGGGCTCGCGCGCCGGCGGCCGGCGGAGCTCTCGGGCGGCGAGCGCCAGCGGGTCGCGCTCGCCCGTGCTCTGGCTCGCGAGCCTGAGGTCCTGCTGCTCGACGAGCCGCTTTCCGCGCTCGACGCACGCTCGCGAGCGGCCGCCTCACGCGAGCTGCGTACGGTCGTCTCCAGCCTCGGCGTCCCGACGATCGTCGTGACCCACGATTTCGTCGAGGCCGCCCAGCTGGCCGACCGGATCGCCGTGATCGAGGCCGGAAGCGTCGTCCAGCACGGGACACCGGCCGAGCTCGCGGCGCGGCCCGCGAGTGCGTTCGTCGCCGATCTCGCGGGAGCCAACGTGCTGAGCGGGACATCACGAGCCGGCGGCGCGATCCTGCTCGACGGGGGTGCCCGGATCGTCAGCACCTGCGACGCGCCCGCCGGTCCGGTGACTGCGACCGTGTTCCCCTGGGAGATCGCACTCGAGCCAGAGGGCTTCGAGCCGGGTGGATCGCAGATGAACAACCTCTCCGCTCGCGTGGAGTCGATCGCGCCGGTCGGCGGCCGCGTCCGTGTCGGCTTGTCGGCCGGCCAGCCGCTCGCTGCCGAGGTCAGTCCGGCGTCGGTGCAGCGGCTCGGGCTGGCGCCCGGCGTAAGCGTCGTCGCGACCTGGAAGGCGACCGCGACGCGCGTCCTCGAGCGCTAGCCCGAACCTTCGGGGTAGGCTTCGCGACGTGGACTTCGCCCCGTCGCCTCAGGTAGAGCAGCTGCAGGAGCGGTTGCTGGCCTTCATGGCCGAGCACGTCGATCCGATCGAGGTCGAGTTGCTCGCCGCCTACGACCACGAGATCGGCCCCGGCATTCCCTACCCGCCGGCGCTCGTCGAGGTGCGTGAGCGCGCCCGTGCCGAGGGGCTCTGGAACCTGTTCCTTCCGGATGCCCAGCACGGCCCGGGCCTGACCAACTGGGAGTACGGCCTGCTCTGCGAGACGATGGGCCGCAGCCTGATCGCGCCCAGCGTCTTCAACTGCCAGGCCCCCGATACCGGTAACACGGAGATCATGGCCGAGCACGGCACGCCGGAGCAGCAGGAGCGCTGGC
This sequence comes from Thermoleophilaceae bacterium, assembly GCA_013698335.1. Classification (GTDB taxonomy): domain Bacteria; phylum Actinomycetota; class Thermoleophilia; order Solirubrobacterales; family Thermoleophilaceae; genus JACCVG01. The sequence continues at coordinate 11,364 of JACCVG010000106.1, read as the reverse complement.
TCGGCCCGATGCTCGACGGCGAGATCCGCAGCTGCTTCTCAATGACCGAGCCGCAGACCGCGGGCTCGGATCCGACCGGGCTGCAGGCGAGGGCCGAGCTCGACGGCGATCAATGGGTGATTAACGGCCGCAAGTGGTTCACCTCCGGCGCGCTCGGCGCGGAGTTTGCGATCACGATGGTCGTCACCGACCCCGACGGCCCGCCGCACAAGCGCGCGAGCATGATCATCGTCCCCGTCGACACGCCGGGCTTCGAGGCCCTGCGCCCGGTCTCGGTGATGGGCCACGACGAGGGCCCGGGCCACTGGGAGATCCTCTACGAGGACTGCCGGGTGCCCGTCGAGAACCTGCTCGGTGAGCGTGGGGCGGGCTTCGTGATCGCCCAGGACCGTCTCGGCCCCGGCCGTATCCACCACTGCATGCGGGCGATCGGCGGAGCCGAGCGCGCAATCGAGCTGATGTGTCGCCGCGCGCTGTCGCGCGACGCCTTCGGCGGCAAGCTCGCCGAGAAGCAGTTCGTCCAGGACTTCATCGCGCGCTCGCGGATGGAGCTCAACGGGGCGCGGCTGATGGTCCTCCAGGCAGCTTGGAAGATGGACACCGAGGGCAAGCGTGCTGCGCGCAACGAGATCTCGATGATCAAGGTCGTCGCGGCGAACGTCTACATGGACATCCTTGATCGCGCGATCCAGGTCCACGGCGCGCTCGGGATGTCTGACGACACCCCGCTCGCGACGATGTGGCGCCAGGGTCGCTTCCTGCGGATCGCCGATGGTCCGGACGAGGCGCACAAGATGGTGGTAGCCCTGCGCGAGCTGAACCGCTGGAAGGACACCAAGACCGTCGACGGCGGCTGGTCGACCGCCTGGCAGCGAACGCGCACAAGTGCCTGATTCCGGCCTCTCGGTAGGAGTCGTCGGTGCCGGCTTCGGTGGCGTCGGGATGGGCATCCGCCTGAAGCAGTCGGGCTATGAGAACTTCACGATTTTCGAGCGGGGCGACTCGGTCGGCGGGGTCTGGCGCGCCAACAGCTACCCCGGGGCCGCGTGCGACGTCCCCTCGCACCTCTACTCGTTCTCGTTCGCACCCGGGCACCGCTGGTCCCGGCGGTATGCGCCACGGGCGGAGATCCTCGAGTACCTCGAGGACTGCGTGCGCGAGTACGGGCTCGAGCGGCACCTGCGGTTGAACACCGAGCTCGAGTCGGCGGAGTTCGATGAGCGGAGTGGCCGCTGGACGGTTCAGACCACCGGCGGCGAGGTCGTCGAGGTCGACATTCTCGTCACCGCCTGCGGGCAGCTGACCAATCCTCAGACGCCGGCCCTCCCCGGCCTCGAGGACTTCGCGGGGGTTGCGTTCCACTCGGCCGAATGGGACCACGATCATGATCTGAAGGGGCGCAAGGTCGCGGTCGTCGGCGCCGGCGCGAGCGCGATCCAGTTCGTCCCGGAGATCGCCGGGGACATCGACGAGATGACGATCTACCAGCGCTCGGCGCCGTGGATCGTGCCGAAGATGGATCGCTCCTATCCGCGCTGGGAGCGCTACATCTTCCGGCGGTTCCGGCCACGCGTAGCCGCGGCCCGCGTCACGCTGTTCACCCTCTTCGAGGCCTTCACTCACGCGTTCACGGGCCGCTACTGGCTGATGCGGCCGTTCACGGCGATCGCGGATTGGGAGCGCGCGCGGCAGCTACCCGAGGGACCGCTGCGCGAGGCCGCGACGCCTGATTACAAGATGGGCTGCAAGCGAGTCCTGTTCAGCAGCGAGTGGTTCCCGACGCTCGCGCGAGACAACGTCGACCTCGTCAACGGACGGATCGAGCGCGTCACCGAACGGGGCGTCATCGGCCCTGACGGCGTCGAGCGCGAGACCGACACGATCATCTTCGGCACCGGTTTCCGGTCGCACGACTTCGTCGCACCGCTCGCGATCCGTGGGCTCGGGGGCAGCCTGCTGGACGATGTCTGGCGCGACCGCCCCGAGGCCTACCTCGGGATGACCGTCGCCGGATTCCCGAACATGTTCGTCCTCTACGGTCCGAACACGAACCACGGTTCGGGCTCGGTCCCCTACACGCTCGAATGCCAGTTCCGCTACGTGCTCGATGCGATGCGGAGGATGCGCGAGGGCGGGCTGCGCTACCTCGATGTCCGGCCCGAATCGCAGATCGAATGGCGCGAGGAGCTCGCCCGGCGCAGCATCCCGACCGTTTGGCTCACCGGTGGCTGCGAGAACTGGTACATCACCGAGCAGGGCGCCAACACGAACAATTGGCCCGCCGGCTGGCTGGAGTACCGGCGCAGGACCCGCCGGCTCGACCCGGCCGATTACCGGGCCGCGGTCTGACCCTCGTCGCACGCTGGTGGGGGCTCGCGGCGCTGACCGCGCTCGGGCTGATGCTGAGGCTCCCGGGGCTCGCCGGTCAGAGCTACGGGCACGACGAGACCTACACGCTCGGGGTTCTCGGAGGCGGCTTCGAGCAGGTCCTCCAGACGGTCCCGCAGAGCGAACGCACACCGTTCCTCTACTACGTCGTCGGGTGGGGTTGGGCGCAGCTGTTCGGAACCGGTGAGGCCGGGCTGCGATCGCTGTCGGTGCTCTGTGGGGTTGTGACGATCCTTGCCGTCTACGCGGCTGCCACGCGCCTCTTCGATCGCCCCGCCGCCCTGCTGGCGGGGGCGCTCGTCGCCGTCAACCCGCTGCTGATCTGGTACTCGCAGGAAGCGCGTGCGTACGCGCTCGTCATTCTCCTGCTGGCGCTCTCGCTGCTCGGTCTCGCACTGATCAGGTCCGGACGGCGCGGGTCCGGGAGCGCCCTCTGGGCGATCTCCGCCGCGCTCGCGATCGCCACGCACTACTTCGCGTTCTTCCCCGTGGCGGTCGAGGCGATCTTGCTCCTCCGCAGCGCGGGAGTCTCCAAAGGCAAGGTTGTCGCTGCGATCGCGCTGCCGCTGGCCACGCTGGTCGCGCTCGTGCCGTTGCTGGTGGGCCAGGCCTCGCGCCACCCCGGTGACGTCGCTTCGCCGGCGACCCTGCTCAAGCTCGGAGGGATCCCGAAGCAGTTCATCCTCGGCGAGTGGGCTCCGGCCAACAGCGGAGCGGCGATCTCCATCCTGCTGCTCGGTGGCTTGGCGTCGATCTTCTGGCTCGCCTGGCGCTCCAGCGAGACGGCGACGCGTTCGACCGTCCTCGCATGCGCGGCGATCGCACTGGCGGCTCCGCTCGCGGCGCTGGCCGGACTGGTGCTCGGCTTCGATTACCTGGTCGCACGGAACCTGGCCGTTGGCGCCCCCGCCGCCTTGGCGGCCCTCGGGGGACTGCTGTCGGGAGCGCGCAGCGGCATCGCCCGGGCCGGTGCTGTCGGCCTGTTGGTTGCCTGCCTGGCGGGTTCGCTGTGGGCGATCGCCGATCCGCGCATGCAGCGCGATGACTGGCGTGCGATCGCCGGGGTGCTGCCGTCGAGCGGGTGCCACGCGGTGCTCGTCTATCCGATCAAGGACGCGCGGCCGCTGGCTGCGTACGCGAGCGGGCTGTCGATCGTTGCGGTCGAGCAGGCCGGAGCGGGCGAGGTGGTTCAAATCTGGACCACGCGCGAACGACCCGCCCCGCCGCGGCTCGAAGGCCTTGAGCCGATCTCCGAACGGAGCGGGCCCACCTACGGGCTGCGCTTCTATCGGGTGGCCGACGATCTCGCCGATCGTGCCCGTGACGGCGCCCGAACGTCCGGGACCACCCCGCTCTACGAGTGCTGAGGGACGTTCAGCCGATGCGGCGTGCTTCGCGACGCCGTCGCCGTTCCGCCCGCGCATCCTCGGGCTGCATCGGTGCCGTCTGTTCAGAGGGCAGGCTGTCGGTCAGCGTCGTCGTCGGATCCGGGGCCGTCAGCTCTGCGAGGTAGCGCCGCCAGTCATCGGTGATCTCCGCGAGCGGCCGGGCGAACGCCCGCTCGATCGCGGCCTGCGGTCCCGCCGCCTCGAGGTTGCAGATCAGCGTGACGCAGGCGTCGGGTCCCTCGCCCTCGGCGAGCAGGTCGAAGATCGAGCCGCCGAGCAGCATCGCATCGCGTGCCGAGGGCGGCAAGGACGGCGCTCGGCCTTTGCGCATCCGGCTGACGATCGCCGGCGCGAGGTACGGGGTCTGGCCCGCGAGCCAAGTCGCCGCTCCTTCACAGAGCCAGGCCCAGCGCAGGTAGTTCCGAAAGCTGCGCGGGTTGAACGGTGGCGGGAGCTCGGGGTTGTTCGCGCCGATCACGAGGTGCGCGTACTCGTGCAGCGGCGCGAGACGCAGCGTCTCGGCCGACCCCGCGACCTTCGAGGCGCGCCCCTCGAGCAACTTGGGAGCCAGAACGTGGATCTCGCCGCTCGTGAACCAGCCCCCGAAGTAACGACGGCTCGCGGGCGAGGCGGCGAGCCGCGCGAGCTCGAGCCAGGGATGGGCGACCGCCAGCATCGCCGGCGAGCCGTGGATGACGACCCCCACGTCCTCGGGTAGCCGCTCGAAACGATCCGACAGGTCGCTGCGGAACTGCTCGAGTTGATCGAGCACCAACCTGACGTCATCGGCGTCAGTGGCCTCGTGCCGAGCCTCGAATGATGCCGAATGAGTCTCGATCCAGGTCACGGCGGCGAGCGTAACGGCCGCGCCTAAGGGACGTGCAAGGCCGGTTGCGAATCGGGCCGCCGCCTGGACCGGCTACTTGATTTCGATCGCCTGCTGGGAGGTCGGGCGATTCTGCCAGGGGATGTTGGGTTGGGTGACCCCGCCCAACGGGCGGAAGAAGATCGAGTCGAAGCACTCAGGCGTCCCGTTCTGCCCGACCTCCGCACATTGTTCGTCGTCGTAGAGCCGCGCCGGGTCGGCCGCTTGCTTGATCGCGACATCGAGCGATCGCTCGAGCGCGCTGCGGCAGCGGCGCAGCTTGCCCCCACCGCAGTACACACGCGAGTACTCGCCTCGGACCCGGCGCCCGAGCAGCGTCCGCAGGTCCTTGGACGCGTAGCCGTACCAACCGTCCTGGTAGGCCGATCCGAGGTGCGAGCCGTGGTTGTTCGGGGCGTTGTCGAGGCCGATCATCGACTGGATCCGGTCGAACAAGGCCGAGCGCAGCTCGGGCTTGAACTGTGCCTGCATCCAGCGTGGCCACCACGCGTCGAGCAGTGCGATCGCGCGGCGGTGCTCGTAGACGCCGTCGCCGTTCTCGTCGCGGCGATGCGCGCCGTCCCCGCTCCAGCGCCGCAGCTCGCGGACCGCTCGGCCGCGCGATCCGCGCTGGTCACGGAGCACTCGCAGCGCGAGCGGCAGGACCTTGTCGGCGCGCAGGTCGACCGTGGCGGCATCCTCCATCGCCTCGGCGAGGTCATGGAGCCCCATCTTTCGCTTGCCGGCGATCCGTCGCTTGACCCGATCGTCGAGCGGCTGGGAGCGGTAGAGCGACGAGTAGCCGAAGTTCGAGTCCGAAGCGCGGTAGTCGCGAGCCTGCTTGTTGTTCCAGCTCGTCAGGTAGCGCTGGTTGATCACCCGGGGATGCTCGCGGAAGGGGGCCTGACGTTCGCTGAAGGGGTCGGAGCGCTCGTTCAGCCTGAGCGTCGGATTCCAGTCACGCCACTCCCAACGGCGTTTCGCGTGAACTGGGAAGTTGGGGTCGGCTCCCTTTCCTCGCACCGGGTTGTCGCCGGAATTGAAGTACGCGATGTCCTTGTCGTCGATGTAGAACCAGTTGAAGGTCAGGTCGATGTCATTCGCCGCGCTCTGATAGTCGCGGGCGTTGTCGATCGTGTCGGGCTCATTGAACTTGCTGAAGCCGAGCGCGGAATCGACCTCGTGGTTGTAGGTGGTGCGCAGGCTGGTATAGGCAACCGGGCGTCCGTCGACCTCGGCGCGAGCCTGGACGATGCCCCAGCGCGTCCGCTCGGCACGCAGCGTCTCGCTACCGGGCGGCGTCGAGTCGGCGGGGGTAGGCACCCACGAGTTGGTGCGCTCGAGCACCTCGATCGGCAGGCAGCGGCCGTGGTAGTCGTAGCCCATTGACGAAAGCGAGGCTCTGCCGCCGCCGGGTTCGCAGAGCTCGACGGCGTAGGTATCGACGATGTCCTGGCCCGCCGAGGTCGCGCTCCAGGAGTAGTCGTCGCCGCGGCCGAGCTGGACGTAAAGGTTGGTCCCGGGGAAGGACGATCCTCGGGCGGCGATCGCGGGACCGCTCGCGCTCGCGGGGGCGACCATCGACTGCTCGATCAAGATCTGCGGATTGAAGTACCCGACCTGTGGACCGAAGACCGCCAGTGGACTTCCGCTGCGGGACTCCTTGCCGGACACCAACAGCGCGTTGGAATTGCCCTTCGGAAAGTCGAGTAGCCCTTCGAGCTCGGAGCCGATGTCGACGCCGGGCGCCAAAGCCTTGTTCGGGACGCCGCTCGCTCCGGCGGCGCCGCTGCGGCTGGAAACCACCTCGTGGGGGCGAACCGAGCCGCGATCGGGCAGAGCCCGGCTGCGGCGGTCGGTGCCCTTCGGATCTTGGTAGGGGAAGCGCCCCTGACCGGGATGGACCGTGACCGGCGCCTCCGGGTCTTCGGCCGAGCGGAAGTCCTCCCAGACGTCCATCCCGCGCTTGTTCCCGAACCGCGCCCGCGCGTCCTCGAGCACGAGGGCCGAGCCGAGCTCAGCTCCGCCGCCCTTGCCGAAGATGCCGGCGACGAGCGCCCCGGTCGCGATGATGTCGGTGACCTTGAATTGCTCGGGCCCGAGCGGTTGGAGGATCGCGGCGTACTCGCCCGGCATCTTGAGCGGGTTCAGCTTTGCCTCGGCGATGTAGGCGTTGATTCCCGCGATGTAGTTGCGGGCGTCTCGCTGAAGCTGATTGCCGCGGTCCCCGTATACCTCGTCAGCGAGGTCGAACTGTCGCTGAAGCTCCGATTCGGTGTACGGCGTCGCGAGCCACTGGGCCTCATCCATCGCCCGGTTTCCGGGCGCGCCGCCGGCGAACGACGAGAGTTGCGCGCGGCCGACATGCCGCAGGATGTCGATGAAGAAGAGGCGGTCCTCGGCGGTGATGTAGCCCGCGCCGAACATCGCGCCCGCCCGCGTCTCGCCGGTGATGTGCGGGACGCCGTAGCGGCGGTCGCGTTGGATCACGACGTCCCCGCGGGGGCTGTAAGTGCGCGCGACCTCACCCGACGGGACACCGAAGCTGGCGTCCTTGTAGAAGCGGTCGATGTCGCGCTTGTCCAGTCCCGGAGTCGCCTCGAGGATGCCGGTGTAGAGCGACAGCTGGTCGTCGCTGTGGGGAGGCCGACTGCCGTTGGCGAGGAAGGCGCCGAGCTCGAGGGCGTTGACCTGCCCCGTCTGTCCGGGTGGAAGGACGTTGCGGTACTGATTCCCAACGTCTTCGTAGCGCTGCGGAACGACGGCCTGCGCCGGGCCAGCGACGACTCCCGCTGCGCACAGCAGCAGGCAGAGCACCCGTAATCCCCTCACCGGCACAGCTTACATCGCGCCACGAGGTCTGGCAGCACTCTAGGCCAGAACGGGCACGGCTTCCGAGGCGATCGCCTCGATCTGGGCCGAGGCGCGCTCGAACTCGTCGTCGGAGAGCACCGGGGTGCCCTCGAACGGGAGGTCGCGGTGCAGCTCGACCCAAGAGCGGCAGCCGTGGTACTCCTCGCGCACCTTGACCGTGACCGGTCGCGGGATCCGATAGGTGCGCAGCAAGATCACGTGAAGTGGGTGACGGCGCTTCCAGGCGAGCCGCTTCTCCGCGTAGTCGGGCGTCCAGACGTAGTAGGGCGAGAGCGCGTCGACGCAGCGCGGATCGGTGATCAGATAGCTCGCGGAGACCTCGGCCCAGGCGCGGATCCGAACGCGGTCGGGCTGGACGATCCCGCCGTCGCGCAGCAGCGCGCTGGCGGGGGGCTCGCCCTCGGCCCAGACGCCCTCCTCGAGCGCACGGCCGAGTTCGGGACGGTGGGAATCGCGCACCAGGTCGTTGCGCTGATGGTCGAAGGTGGGGTAGAGGAAGAACCGATCGTGCTCAATCTCGAAATGCTTGTTCTCCTCGCGGACGCCGCCCTTGCGCAGGGTGAGCAGCTGCTCACCCTCGGCGAGGGCGCGCACGGTGATGGCCCATTCTTTGAATGCGATCGGCATGGATGATTAAGGGTGTCGGCGGCGGGGAAGAGGTCTGCTGCGAAAAGTGGAGGCGCCGGGTGTTACAGGTGGCGGCGCGAGTGCGCATTGTACGTAACGGGCGTCAGATTTCAAGGGTTTTCTTGCGCGACGTCGAAGCCGGCCCCCTTTGGCCGCGGTGGAATCTCCTCCTCGGCGACCACGACGACGGCGGCGAAATCACGGCCCTCGGGCCCGCAGTCGGCGGCCTTTGCGTACATCCGCTCGGCCTCGGAGGCCAGGCTGAAAGCGGCTCTGGAGTCCCCCGCGGCATCGAGGCAGTGGCGGACGTCCTTGAGCATGTGCTCGAGTTTGAAGAGGGGCTCGAAATCGTGTTCGAGCATCGGCGCGCTCTTCAGGTCGAGGATTGTCGACCCGGCCGATCCCGAGCCCATGACCGCCACGGCCGCCTCGAGGTCGGCCCCCAGCTCGCGGCCGAGTGCGAGCGCCTGTGCCAGACCCGCCGCGTTGATCGCGGCGACGGTGTTGTTGAGCAGCTTCACGACCTGGCCCTTGCCGCGTGTCCCGACGTGGACGATCAGCTCGCCCATCGCTTCGAACAGCGGCCGCGCGCGCTCCAGCGCCCCCGGCTCACCACCGACGATGATCGTCAGGGTCCCGTCCTCGGCGCGCGGCTTGGAGCCGGTCACCGGGGCGTCGAGAAAATCGATTCCCGATCGCTCGAGCCGCTCCCCGATCGCGACGGCCGCGTGGGGCGCGATCGTCGACATGTCGATACAGAGGTGGCCCGGCTCCATTCCGTCGGCTGCGCTGTTGGGGCCGAACAGCACCGCTTCGACATCGGGTCCGTCGACGACCATCGTGATCGTCGCCTGTGCGGCGCGGGCTGCTTCGAGCGCGGTCCGCGCGACCTGCACCCCCGAGCGCTTGGCCAACTCCCGGGCCCGCTCGGGCGAGCGGTTCCAGACGTGGACCTCGAACCCGGCGCGGTCGAGGTTGGCCGCCATCCGCGAGCCCATGATTCCGAGCCCGAGGAACGCGACACTGCTAATCGGGCTCGCCGAAGCCTCCGCCGCCAGGGGTCTCGATTCGGAGCCTGTCACCGGGGAGCAGGCTACCGCTGGACTTCGCCGGGATCGGCTCCCCGTTGAGCGTGTCGCTCCCCGGCAGGCCGGGTGAGCCACCGGCCGCACCCGGCGGACCGGAGCGTCGGCGTTCGGCGATTAGCGAGTAGTCGAGCGGCGCAAGCGCCTCGAGCTCGCGCACGATCCCGTTTCCGCCGTGCCACCGGCCGGCTCCGCCGGAGCCACGCCGCACGGCGTACTCCACCGCGCGCAGGGGGAACTCGAGCTCGAGCGCCTCGATCGGCGTGTTGAGCGTGTTGCTCATCGCGACGTGGACTGCGCTCGGGCCGTCGGCGTCGGCGCAAGCACCCTGGCCACCGGCGAGCGTCTCGTAGTAGGCGAAGCGATCGTCGCCGAGCGTGAGGTTGTTCATCGTCCCCTGGCCGAGCGCGCATCCGAACGCGGCCAGCACCAGATCGGCGACGCGTGAAGAGGTCTCGACGTTGCCAGCGGCGACCGCCGCGGGTGCGCGAGCGTTGAGGATGGTTCCCTCCGGGACGATCACCTCGAGCGGCCGCCAGAGGCCGGCGCATGCCGGCACATCGGGGTCGGTCAGCACGCGCAGGGCGAAGTAGCAAGCCGAAAGAGTGACCGCTAGCGGGCAGTTGAGGTTGCCGGGGTGCTGCGCCGCGGAGCCGCTGAAGTCGAGCGCCAGAGCGTCCCCGGAGACCCGCGCGCGGAGGGCGAGCACGATCTGGTGGCCGTTCGCGTCCTCGAGCGTGTCGCGTGCGGTTCGGACCCCGTCGCCGAGCTCCTCGATTCGGGCCCGGGTGCGTCGCTCCGCGTAGTCGAGCGTTTCGGAGAAGGCCTCGGCCAGGCGTCCGCGCGACGCGGCCGCGAGCTGTTCGATCCGCCGGACTCCGGTTGCATTGGCGGCGAGCTGGGCTCGCAGGTCGGCGCGTCGCTGAGCCGGCCCCCGCATCTGCGAGGTGAGCCGGTCGAGACGGTCTGCGTCGAGCTCCCCGCGGTCGACGAGCTTCGTCGGTTCGATCACTACCCCCTCCTCGCCCAGGGTGCGGGACCCCGCCGGCATGCTGCCCGGCGTTGATCCGCCGACATCGGCGTGGTGGGCGCGGTTGGCGGCGAACCCGATCAGCTCGCCGTCACGGAAGGCGGGTGAGATCAGCGTGATGTCGGGCAGGTGGGTTCCGCCCGCGAACGGATCGTTGAGGATCCAGGCGTCACCGGGCCGCTGCCGACGGGGGAGAATTGCGGCGACGGCCGCCGGCATCGCCCCGAGGTGGACCGGGATGTGCTCGGCCTGCATGACGAGCTCGCCCCAGGGGGCGAAGAGCGCGGTCGAGGCGTCGCGGCGCTCCTTGATGTTGGCCGAATGCGACGAGCGGATCAGGACGGCGCCCATCTCGTCGCAGATCGAGCGCAGCGCGCCCAACACGACTTGGAGATCGATCGGGTTCATCCGCTCGCCTCAAGCCGGATCGACCCCGCCTCGCCGGTTGCGCTCCAGCCGGGAGGGACGAGGACCGTGGTCTCGTCGAGCTCACAGAGCGCGGGCCCGACGGCGCTCTGCGGAACGCCGGCGTAAATCGTCGTCTCGGCGACCCCGCTCGCGAATCGGACCGGGCGCGACCCGCTTGGCGCCGCGAACGACGACGCGTGGGCGGGCGGTTCCGGATTGGGCTCGAAGACGGCGACGCGGACGCTGACGAGCTCGACTGCGGCGCCCGGGTCGTCGAATCCGAAGCGGTCGCGATGCGCTCGCTCGAAGGCTTCGGCGAGGGACGCCGGCTCGGGGTTCGAATCACCCCGGATCGTTAGCTCGAAGGCCTGCCCGGCGTAGCGCAGGTCAAAGCCGCAGCGACGCTCGGCGTGGGGCGACCCGAGCTCCGCGCGACCGCGTGCGCTCAACCGCTCGACGATCTCGGCAACCGCTTCGCCCGAGAGGGCGGGTCCGGCCACCACGGCGCTCTCGACGAGCTCGATCCTCCGCTCGGAGATCACGAGCCCGAGCGCCGAGAGCACCCCGGCCGCGGCCGGGATCAGGACCGTCCGGATCTCCAGGGCCTCGGCCACTGCGCAGGCGTGCAGCGGGCCGGCTCCTCCGAACGCGACCAGGACGTGGGTGCGTGGGTCGACGCCTCGCTCGACGGTCATCACC
>JACCVG010000050.1 GCA_013698335.1 Thermoleophilaceae bacterium | reverse complement strand
GCCCGGAGCTCCCAGTCGGCCAGCTCCTCGGCCGCGGCATCGGCGACCTCGACGAGCCGCGCCTCGAGCCGATCGGAGAGGCTTCCGGGCGGGTCGACCGGTCGGAGCGCCGAGCGCAGCCGCGCTTCGACGTCGGTCATAGAGACGCGCCCCGCTCGTCGAGAGCAGCCGGATGTTCACCGCGGTGGAGTCTCATCGAGCGCTCACCTCGCCCCGTCGGCGTCGAGCTGCTCACCGAGCTGCTTGATCGCGCGATGGATCAGCACCTTGGTCGCACCTTCGGAGCGGCCCAGCGCGCGCGCGATCTCGCGGTTGTCCATGTCGAGCGCGAAACGCATGATCAGGGCCTCCCGGCGATCATCCGGGAGGCTCGCGACCCCGGCGAGCACGGCCTGCACCTCTTCGCGGCCCTCGACGAGATCCTCGGTCCCGTGCAGCGCCGAGACGACGGCCGCGTCCTCGAGCTGGGTCTGCGGGCGGCGCGAGCGGTCGCGGTGGTAGTTGGCGGCCAGGTTGTGAGCGATCCGGATGAGCCACGGGCGCAGCGGCCGTCCGTCCGATTCGGCCCGGGCGCGCTCGAAGTGGCGGTAGGCCTGCAGGAAGGTCTGCTCGGTGATGTCCTCGGCGTCGTGGTGGTTGCCGATCCGGTAGTAGGAGTAGCTGTAGACATCGCGCAGGTGCGCGCGGTAGAGCTCGGTGAACGCCCGGTCCAGGTCCGCCTTCGCTGCGCTGTCGACCACCTGCTCACCCTATCCTCCCGCGACCGGAGGCCAGCACGCGCGGGCACGGCGCGGCGCGGGCCGGAAGCCTCCAGCGCAAGCCGGCCGGCGCCTCGCTTCGGATTCCCGACGGGGCCGCTCCGGACCCGCTTGCCTTCGGGAAAGATCAGCACCGGTTCGCCGCGCTCGAGGAGTAGAGCTGCATGCTCGGCTGGACGATCGTCCGCGCCAGCCAATACACGGGGAGGATGACCCCGCGGTTGCGGATCCGGTCGTGGTGGATCGAGAGCTCACTCATGGCGTCCTCGCGCGCAGGCGTGGTGAGTCAGGTCTACACCGGGCACGGGGCGCCGGTTACGCCCGTCTGAGTACCCTCTCGGCGATGCGCAGGCGACGTACGATCAACGGCGCGATTGCCGGAGCCGCGGGCGCCGCGGTCTGGGCCGCCCAGGAGCACGTCGACCAGCAGCTCTTCGGGGTTCCCTACTCGGATGTCGAGCTACTGGGCAAGGCCGTCACGCGCGGCCCGAGCTGGCCGGCGGCGGGTGTCGCACTGCACGTCCTCAACGGCGCGCTGTTCGGTGCGGCCTACGCCAACGCGCGGCCGTTCGCTCCGGTGCCGGCCGTCGGGGCGGGAATCGCCGCCGGGCTGACCGAATGCTTCGCCACCTGGCCGCTGACGCGCTTCGTTCCGACCGTCCATCCGGCCGGCAACGACCTGCCCAAACTGTGGGGCAGCCGTCCGGCGCTGGCCCAGGCGATCTGGCGCCACGCCCTCTTCGGTGCGGTGCTCGGGCTCGTCGAGGAGCGGCTCAACGCCGATCTGACGGCGGAGCCCCCGACCGTCGTCCCGGTCGCCTCCAACGGCCACGGCGACCTCGCCGCCGCGATTCAGACCTGAAGAGCCGGGAGCCGGATTCGAACCGGCGACCCTTCGCTTACAAGGCGAACGCTCTGGCCAACTGAGCTATCCCGGCAGGCTACGAATCCTAAGGCCGGCCGGGGGATGGCCGCTAGTTCAGCACCGCCCGCGAGTCTAGGTGGGTGCCGACCTTGCGCTTGACGCGCTGGAGGGCGTTGTCGACCGTCTTGGTGTCGCATTCGAGCCGCGCCGCGATCTGCTCATAGGAGTCGCCGTCGAGATAGAGGCTCAGAACCGAGCTCTCGAGCTCCGATAGGACGCTCGTCAGGCAGGCGACGAGGCTCTGGAGCTCCTCGGTCGAGATCACCTGGTTCACGGGATCGTGCGCGGTCGGCCCGGGCAGGATCTCGTCGAGCGTCGGCTCGCCGTCGCCAGACGCGGCCGGGGTCTGCGAGAACGACACGTACTGGTTGAGCGGCGTGTGCTTGTTTCGCGTCGCGGTCTTGACCGCGGTGATGATCTGCCGGGTGATGCAGAGCTCCGCGAAGTTGCGGAAGCTCGACTCGCGGTCGGTCCGGTAGTCGCGGACCGCCTTCCAGAGCCCGACGAGCCCCTCCTGGATCAGATCCTCGGAGTCGCCCCCGACGAGGAAGTACGACGACGCCTTGAGGCGGACGAAGCCACGGTAGCGGCGGACGATCTTGTCCCAGGCCTCGGTGTGTCCCTGCTTGGCGAGCGCAATCAGGTAGTGATCATCGACCTCGACTACAGGGTGAGACGCACTCGGACGAGCGACGACGGTATTTGCATTGACAGCCACGATCAGTCCCTTCTGAACGACCTATTGGCCGATCCCTATCGCGGCGCACGTACCTCCCCTGGTACGCCAGAAATACCGGTGAAGAAGCCTTGACCTCTACTCCAGCCTTATCTGTTGCGGCGAGTATGGGCTAGTTATGGAGCCCTGTCAAGGGGTCGTTCGCGGGAATGCAAGATCCCGTACAAGAGCGCCGCTGCAGCGGCGGAGACGTTGAGGCTCCCGACCTGCCCGCGCAGCGGCAGCGCGACGAGCTGATCGCAGGCGCTGACGACCCGCGGACGCAACCCTCGGCCCTCCGAGCCGAGCACCAGGACGACTTTGCCCGTGTAGTCGGGCTGGTCGTAGGCGACGGTCGCCTCGGCGTGGGCGCCGTACACCCAGGCCCCCGCGCCCTTCGCGTGGTTGAGGTACTCGGTCACGTTCCGTACGCGGGCGATCGGAAGGTGCTCGACCGCGCCGGCTGAGGCCCGGCAGACGACCGCAGTCACAGCGGCGGAGCGCCGCTCACCGATCACGACGCCGGCGGCGCCGACGCACTCGGCGACCCGGCAGACCGCACCGAGGTTGCGGGGGTCCTGGATCTCGTCGAGGCAGACGACAAGCGCATCGTCGGCGTCGAGCAGGCCCGCGGAGTCGACGTAGGGGTAATCCTCGGCGCGAGCGCAGACACCTTGGTGATCGCCGCTTCCACACAGCTCGCCGAGCTCGTCATCGGTGGCAACGAGCGCGACCGGCACGGTTGAGGCCTCTAGCCATGGCTCGCGGGCAACGCGCGCGGTCGCGATGACCTGCTCGACCGATCGGCGGCCGCGCAGGGCTTCGCGCACTGGGTTGCGGCCGTAGAGGATCACCGCTGCAGCGGAACGAGCCGCGATCCCTCAGCACCGTCGCGGACCTCCCAGCCGAGCGCGGTCAGCTCGTCACGCTTGCGATCGGCGGTCGCGAAGTCACGCGCCGCGCGGGCCGCCTCGCGTTCGGCAGCCAACCGCTCGGCCTCCGGCGGGGGAGCCTCGCCCTCGCCATCCACCAGGTGGGCGAAGCCGATCACGTCGAGCATCGTCCCCAGCTCTCCCACTCCGAGCCGCTCGCCCGAGTCGAGCCGCCGGTTGCCCTCGGCCACCCAGTCGAACAGCGCCGACCGGGCGACAGGCGTGTTGAAGTCATCGGCCAGTGCCGCGAAGAACCGCTCGCTGTACGGGGCGAGGGCGTCGGGCGGGGGGGCGAATCGATGCAGCCGCCCGCAGAACTCGCGGATCCGTTCGACCGAGCGCCCGGCATCACCGACGATCTCGTCGGTGAAGGCGAGTGGTCGGCGGTAGTGACCGCTCAGCAGCCACATCACAATCGCGTCGCGGCCGTGGCGCTCGAGCGCCTCGGCGAGCGGCTGGATGTTGCCGAGCGACTTCGACATCTTCTCGTCGGCGAGCCGGACCATCCCGTTGTGCATCCAGACGCGTGCCAGCCGCTCGTCGCGCCCCGCCTCAGTTTGGGCGATCTCGTTCTCGTGGTGGGGAAAGACGAGGTCTATCCCCCCTCCGTGGATGTCGAAATCGGTGCCCAGGATGCCCTCCGCCATCGCTGAGCACTCGATGTGCCAGCCCGGGCGACCCTCGCCCCAGGGCGAAGGCCACGCCGTGTCCTCGCCGGGTTTGCGCGCCTTCCAGAGCGCGAAGTCCTGGGGGCTCTCCTTGATGTCGACGCGCGCCTCATCCCCTTCGGCCTGAACCATGTCCTCGAGCGCGCGGTTGGAGAGGCGTCCGTAGGCCGGGAAGCTCCGTACCCGAAAGTAGACGTCACCTGCGACCGCATAGGCATGATCAGACGCGATCAGCGCCTCGATCAGCACGACGATCGCCTCGATCGATTGTGCGGCCCGGGGCTCGTGGTCCGGCCGGCCGAGCCCGAGCCCGTCGGTGTCCGACAGGTAACGCTCGGTCATCTCGGCGACAAGCGACTCGCTCGCGACACCTCGTTCTCGCGCCGCGTCGTAGATCTTGTCGTTGACGTCGGTGATGTTGACAACGAGCGTCACGTCGTAGCCCTCGTGTTCGAGGAAACGCTTGAACACCGCGAAGGTCACGAACGGACGGGCGTTGCCGACGTGAATCGGCGCGTAGACGGTCGGCCCGCAGGCGTAGATCCCGACCTTGCCGGCCGCGCGCGGCTCGAGCTCGACCTCGGCACCGCGGAAGGTGTCGTAGACAGTGATCGCGCGCATCGCGCCTCAGTCCGCCGCGCGGTCGACGGTCGCGATCGCCAGCGCCGCGATCCCCTCGCCGCGGCCGACGAACCCCATCCGCTCGCCGGTCGTGAACTTGACGTTCACCTCGAGTGGCCGCAACCCCACCGTTTCAGCAAGACGGCGGCGCATATCGTCGCGGTAGGCGGCGAGCTTCGGCGCCTCGCAGGAGACGGTCGAGTCAATGTGGGTGATCATCCAACCGTGATCGTCGAGGAAGGTCGCGACCTGGCCGAGCAGCGCCAGGCTGTCGGCGTCGCGCCAGCGCTCGTCGGTGTCGGGGAAGTGTTGCCCGATGTCGCCGAGACCGGCGGCACCCAGCAGCGCGTCGATGATCGCGTGGGTCAGGACATCGGCGTCGGAATGGCCGGCCAGCCCGCGCTCGGCCTCGACCTCGACGCCGCCGAGCACCAGCCGGCGCCCCTCTTCGAGACGATGCGAGTCGTACCCGATCCCGGCCCTCACCCGATCGGCTCCAGTCGGCGCGTCCGTCGCTCGAAGACGGCGAGCTCGGTGACGCCGAGGTCGCCGAGCCACGCCAGGGCGCCGTCGTAGCCGAACCCGAGGTGCTCCGGGTCGTGGGCGTCGGAGGAGAGCGCGACCGGCTTGCCGGCCTCGAGGCACAGCTCCAGGAACTCGCGTGCCGGGTAGAGCTCACCGATCGGCTTGCGCAAACCGGCAGTCGAGACCTCGATGGCGATGTCGGCCGCAGCGATCCCCTCCATCGCCCGATCGTAGAACCGCCG
The DNA here is from genome assembly GCA_013698335.1 of Thermoleophilaceae bacterium. Lineage (GTDB taxonomy): Bacteria > Actinomycetota > Thermoleophilia > Solirubrobacterales > Thermoleophilaceae > JACCVG01. The sequence continues at coordinate 16,590 of JACCVG010000050.1, read as the reverse complement.
CAGGTCGCCGGAGGGGCGGGGGCGCTCGGCACCCCAGATCTTGACCAGGTCCGGATGGGCGAGGACGTCGAACAGCCCACTGGCCGCCGCCGCTCCGAGCGTCTCGAAGTAGCGCTGCCAGACTTCGTCCGGATCGGCGGAGCGCCAGACGTCCCAGCGGCCGGGCATGTCGACCGCGTCCTGGCCGAGGAAATGGACCGAGCCGACGACGAAATCCCATTCGCGCGCGCTCAGCAGAGCCTCGATTCGTTCCTCCCGCCCCGCGAGGAAGTCGGCCTCGATACCCAGCTTCAGATCGGTCTCTTCGCGCACGAAGGCGCAGTAGGCGTCGAGGTCATCGACCGCCTGCTCGCGCCAGAAGGGATGGTCCCAAACCTCGAGCGCCTGGCGGAAGCGGTGAACGTGCTCGGCGACGCCGAGCTCCTCGATCCCCCGTTCAGTCGCGGTCACCCGGTAGCGCTCGGCGTTGGCGCTCGTGAAGTAGTCGGCGGCGCTCGTGCCGTCGTCGTCCGGGCGCAAATGAACGTGGTAGTCGGTCAGCATTCGCTCGGGAGTCAGCGCTCGACGCGGGGCGCGAGCAGGAGCTCGGCGAACGCCAGGTCCGCGCGCGTCGTCACCTTGATGTTCTCAGCCGGCGCGGGCACGATCGTGATCGAGCCGCCGCGCGCCTCTACGAGCGCGGCATCGTCGGTCGCCGCGGCCAGCGTCCGGTCATCGACCTCGAGCGCCGCACGCAGCGCGGCGCCATCGAAGGCCTGCGGCGTCTGGATCGCCCACAGCCGTGACCGATCGAGCGTTTCGACCACCCGACCATCGCCGTCGACGGCCTTGATCGTGTCACTGACGGGCGCGGCTGCCACGGCGCCGTCCCAGCCCGCCTCGACCTGCTCGCAGCAGGCTTCAACGAGCTCGGCGCTCAGCAGCGGGCGGGCCGCGTCCTGGACGACGTAGACCGCGGCGTCGGGCGCGCTCCGAACGGCCTCGCGGACCGAGGCCGAGCGCGATGAGCCTCCGGCGATCTGCTCGAGGGCCGCTTCGCGAATCTCCAACCTCAAATCCGGCGGTACCGCCACGATCACTCGATCGCAGACCGCGGCCAAGGCTTCGACGCTCCACGTGAACAATCGCTGCCCACCGCAGTCGACGAGCGCCTTCGGAACATCGGCACCGAGCCGCTCGCCGCTGCCCGCCGCGGCGACGATGCCGACGCGCGGACGGGCCGCGCGTCGGCTCGAAGCGGTCATCCAGCCGTCTACTTCGCCGCCACGGCGACCTCGCCGCCACGCCCGGCGTGAGCGTCCTCGATCAGCGAATCGAGGTGATCCTCAGCGCCATCGGCCTCCATCGCGAGCGCGTACATCAGCTCGGAGGCAAGGATCTTCTTGGCGCGGGTGTACATCTGTTTCTCGCCGGTCGAGAGGCCCTTGTCGGCCTCGCGGATCGCCAAGTTGCGGACGACCTCGGCGAGCTCGAACACATCGCCGGTCTTGATCTTGTCGCGGTTGTGCTTGAACCGCCGGTTCCAGTTCTTGGGCATCTCGCTGACGTCGTCGCGCAGGACACCCAGGACCCGTTCGACATCGTCCTCGCCGATCACGCGGCGAAGCCCGGCCTTGCCCGCGTTCTCGGCGGGGACCATGACCGTCATGTCGTTGTGCAGGATCTTGATCGTCAGGTACTCCGAGGTGTTGTCGAAGCGCTCACGAACCTCTCGCTTGACCACCTTTCCGGCTCCGTGGTGCGGGTAGACCACGTGGTCGCCGACGGCGTAGTCGATGTGCGGGGTCTCGCGGCTGACCTCCAGCTCGGCGATCTCCTTCTCCCATGTCGTATCGGAAATGGTGGTTCCTCCTTCGGGGTTCGCGGTCAGGTCTGTAAGTAGCGGTCCACGAGGTTGATCTCCTGCAGCCGTCGCAGGCCCTCGCGGATGTCCTTGGCTCGCACCTCGCCGACGCCATCGATACCTTCCAGCTCCGGGTCCGGCGCGGCCAGAATCTCGTCCAGCCCTCCGAACTCGCGAATGATGGATCCGATGACCAGCTTGGGCAGCCGGGGAACACGCCCGAGCACGCGGTGGCCCCGTGGGGACGCCGGGTGATCGAGAGTGTTGATCTTGCGGTCGTAGCCGAGCAACTCGGCGAGCCGACCGAAGTCGAGCAGGTCCTGATGGGGCAGCCGCGCGAGCGATTCCATGACCAGGCCGAAGCTTTCCTCGTTGTCGTCGACGAGGTAGTCGTGGACGAGCGCCGACTTGTCGGCTGCGACGCCGACCATCGTCTCCTCGAGCTGCATCTCGATCAGCCGTCCCTCGGTTCCGAGCTCGACGATCTGCCGCTCGATCTCGACGGCCATACGCGTCACGAGCTCGGAACGCTGGAGAACGGTCAACACGTCGTGCAGGACGACACCGGCCTCGAACTCGAGAGCGGTCAGGCGCGTCGACACCTGGTCGAGCCGGCTGCGGTACTTCTCCAGCGCCTGAAGGCCCTGATTGGCCTTGGCGAGTACGACCGGGATCTCGTCGAGCAGGTACTTCGCCCCACCGAGGTAGAGCGACACGACGTCACGCCGCTGGGAGACCGCGATCACGAGCGCGTCGGTCTGCTTGGAGACACGCTCAGCGGTGCGGTGCCGGGTCCCGGTCTCGGTCGAGCTGATCGTCGGATCGGGCATCAGCTGGACGTTGGCCCAGAGAATCTTGGTCGCGTTGTCGGAGAGCATGATCGCCCCGTCCATCTTCGCCACCTGGTAGAGCTGGGCGGGCGTGTAGTCGATGTCGAGGCGGATGCCGCCCGAGTAGAGGAAGGCGAGATCATCGCTGGCTCCCACACAGACCAGGGCGCCAGTGCGAGCACGGACGATGTAATCGATCCCCTCACGTAGCGCGGTACCGGGCGCGACGGCCTCCAAAGCGCGGACGAGCCGAGGCTCTTGACGATCCTGCAACTCCGTCACATGATCGTCTGCTGAAGGCTGCACAGGAAGCCATTCTAGCAACGACCAGGCGTTTTTGGCTTTCGGAAGCCATTTCTCGCCCACTTGACGTAACCCGGTGAACGCGGAGCAAAACTAGCCGCGGCCTAGGCTGCGGTGCCGAAGTCCTCCACCACGCCGGCGACAGCAGGCCCGAAGGCCCTCGCGAGCGCCTCCCCGACGGTACCGACGGTGCCCGGATGAAGTGGATCGGCCAGTCCGAACTTGGCGGCCTCGGCGAGTCGTCGATCGGCGTGCGAGACGGTTCGGATCTCGCCCGTCAGACCGACCTCTCCGAACGCTGCGAGCGGCGTGCCGCCGGCCCGTGCGGGGACGCCCTTGGCGGCCGATGCGATCGCGAGCGCAACGCCGAGATCCGCTCCGGGCTCCTCGATCCGAACCCCACCGACGACCGACACGAAGACGTCGCACGAGCCGAGCTGGAGGCGCGCGTGCCGCGAGAGGACCGCCAGCAGGAGCGAGAGCCGATTGCGATCGATGCCGTTCGCGATCCGCCGCGGCGGTGCGGCCTCCGTGCGCGCGACGAGCGCCTGAACTTCGACGAGCAGCGGCCGCGACCCCTCCATCGCGCAGACCACGATCGACCCCGGGGCCCTGGTCGCTTCCGAGACGAACCGCGAGGAGGCGTCCTCGACCTCGACCAGGCCCCGTTCGGCCATCTCGAAGACGCCGACCTCGTTGGTCGAGCCGAAGCGGTTCTTGATCGCCCTCAGTGTTCGGTAGGTGCGCTCCCGCTCGCCCTCGAACTGGAGCACGCAGTCGACGGTGTGCTCGAGCACGCGCGGACCGGCGATCGTCCCCTCCTTGGTGACGTGCCCGACGAGGACGACAGCGATATCGCGCCGCTTTGCGAGATCCATGACCCGCGAGGCGACCTGGCGGACCTGGCCGACCGAGCCCGGCACGCTCGAAAGCTCCCCCGCGTTGAGCGTCTGGACGCTGTCGATCACGCAGACGTCCGGCCGCTCGGCATCGATCGTCGCGAGAACCGCATCGAGATCGGTCTCGGCGATCGTCGGCACGGCGAGGGCATCCTCGCCCAGGCGAGCCGCCCGCAGCCTGACCTGCGCCGCAGACTCCTCGCCCGACACGTAGAGGACCTTCCGGCCGGCGGCGGCGAGGTTGCCTAGGGCGGCCGCGATGATCGTCGACTTGCCGATCCCGGGCTCCCCGGCGAGCAGCACCAGCGACCCGGGGACGAGCCCGCCCCCGAGGACGCGATCGAGCTCACCGATCCCGGTCGACAAGCGACTGCTCGCAGGAGTCTGGACCTCTGAGAGGGGGATCGGCTTGAGGGCCGCCGAGCCTCGCGCGCGACGCGCCCTGCCCGCCGGCGCCGACTCCCGGCGGACCTCCTCAGCGAGCGTGTTCCACTCGCCGCACGCCGGGCAGCGCCCGTGCCACTTCACGGCCTCGGCGCCACAACTCCCGCATACAAAGGTCGATCCGCTCACCACACGAGCCTAAGCCCGGCCGAGGACGCCTTCGCCCCCGTGCCGGGCCCACGAACCGCTACAGCTAGCGGTGCCTACGATTGCAGCGTTTGCGGCGCTCCCCGTCGAACTTGCGGCACTTCTTCTCTCCGCGCTCGAGCACGCTGGCGTCACGCAGGCACTTCTTGCGGCGGTTGCGGCTCGCGATCCCGCTGCAGCGCGACTCCTGCTCCTTCTTGCGACAGAGCCGCCGGTTGGAGTTGTTGTCGATCTTGCTGCAGTCCTTCGTCCCGGCGACGGTCACATCACCGGCCGCCGTAGCGGTACCCGTTGCGGGGATCGCAAACGCGACCGCGCACAACACGAGCCCGCCGAGCAGGCTCAATCTCGAAGACTTCATCTCTCGCTCCCTCCGTCGGTGTTGGCGAGCGATGCTAACGGCCGCCCATTAACGCGGCCGGCCCCGGCCCGGAGCAGTGCTCCGCGACCGGGGCCGATCACTACGAACTGGACCTAGGCGCGAACGCGATTGCCGTCGATCCGCGAGACGTCCGCGTCGGCGCGACGCGCACCGCTGCCGTCTCGGCAGTTCTGCCGCCGGTTGCGGTGATCGAACTTGCCACAACGACGGCCGTCGTTGTTACGGCACTGACGGCGGCGACCGCGACGATCGAAGTTGTCGCAGCGGCGGCCGTTGTTCCGGTCGCCGTTGTTGCGGCGATCGAAACGGTTGTTCCGGTTGCCGTTGTTGCGGCGGTTGTCGCCCCGATCGCGGCAGTTCTCGCGCCGGTCACGGTCGTTGACCCGGAAACAGTTGCGGTTGTTGCGGTTGTTGCCGCGACGGCCACGGCGACCCTCACAACTGCGAACGGTGTTGTCAAAGACACCGTCGTCGCCGGTCCGTACTCCGTCACGGCACCCGTCCTTGGCATCCACGTCTTGGGCAATCGCCCCGCCTGGGAACGCCACGAGCGCACCACAGCACATCAAAGCCGCTAGCGAGAGCTTGCGTCCAATCGATTCCATCCGGTCCCTCCTCAGGTGAATATTGCCGGCAGATCCTAGCCGAGCGGAGGAGAAATCGCGAGCGTCTGGGCTACTTCTCCTCAGGCGGGGTGTCGGGGACCTCCGGGAGGATTTCGGGATCCGCCAGCGGATCCGGCGCTCCCGAGGCCTCGGGAGCGGACGGCTCCTCACCCTCCGGGGCGTCGCCGCCCTTTGCGCCCACGGCGACGGCTTCGCGCTTGCGCTTCTTCGGAGCCGTGATCGTGATCTTGATCGGATCGTCCTCGTCGTCGCCCTTGCGATCGATGTCGACAGTTGAGCCGGGGTCCATCGTGCTCGCGAGCACCTGGTCGGCGAGCGGGTCCTCGATGTAGCGCTGGATCGCGCGACGCAGCGGACGGGCGCCCATCGACGGATCCCAGCCCTTCTCGACGAGCACGTCCTTCGCCTCATCGGAGAGGTTGAGCGAGAGCTCGCGCTCGGCCATCGTCTCGCGGATCCGCAGCATCAGCAGCTCGACGATCTCGCGGATCTCCTCGCGCTGGAGCTTGTGGAAGACGATCACCTCGTCGATCCGGTTGAGGAACTCGGGCCGGAAGACCTTCTTGAGCTCGCTCATGATGCGGCCCTTCATGTCCTTGTAGCTGACGCCGGTGTCGTCGTCGCTTGTGACGGCGAAGCCGAGACCGGCGTTCTTGGCGATCTCGGAGGCACCGACGTTGGAGGTCATGATCACGATTGCGTTGCGGAAGTCGACCGTCCGCCCCTGGGCGTCGGTCAGACGACCATCCTCGAGAATCTGCAGCAGGATGTTGAAGACGTCCGGGTGTGCCTTCTCGATCTCGTCGAGCAGCAGCACGCAGTAGGGCTTGCGTCGCACGGCCTCGGTCAGCTGGCCGCCCTCGTCGAAACCGACGTAGCCTGGAGGCGAGCCGACCAGCCGCGAGACGGAGTGCTTCTCCATGTACTCGGACATGTCGATCCTCGTCATCGCCTCGTCGTCGCCGAACAGGAACTCGGCGAGCGTGCGGGCGAGCTCGGTCTTGCCGACACCGGAGGGGCCGAGGAAGATGAACGAGCCGGTCGGCCGCTTGGGATCCTTGAGCCCTGCGCGCGAGCGCCTGATCGCCTTCGAGACGGCCTCGATCGCGGCGTGCTGGCCGATCACGCGCTTGTGCAGCTCGTCCTCCATCCGCATCAGCTTTGCGGTCTCGGCCTCGGTCAGCTTGAAGACCGGGATGCCGGTCCACATCGAGACGATGTCGGCGATCTCCTCTTCCCCGATCGAGGGTCGCTCGCCGGTCTCGCCCGAGCGCCACTGCTCCTCGAGCTGACGTTTCTTCTGCGTGAGCTGACGCTCGGAATCGCGGAGGTTGGCGGCCTTCTCGAACTCCTGGGCCTCGATCGCCGCTTCCTTGTCGCGCCGCGTGGTCTCGATCTCGTCCTCGAGCTCCTTATAGACCGGCGGGGAAGTCATCGACTTGATGCGCATCCGCGAGGCCGCCTCGTCGATCAGATCGATCGCCTTGTCGGGCAGGAAGCGGTCGGCGATGTAGCGATCGGCGAGCTCGGCCGCAGCGGCGAGCGCCTCGTCGGTGATCTCGACGTGGTGGTGCTGCTCGTAGCGCTCGCGCAGCCCGCGGAGGATCTGCTGGGTCTCGTCGATCGAGGGCTGGTCGACCCGGATCTGCTGAAAGCGGCGTTCGAGCGCGGAGTCGCGCTCGAGGTACTTGCGGTACTCGTCGAGCGTCGTCGCGCCGATCGTCTGGAGCTCACCGCGCGCGAGCGCGGGCTTCAGGATCGAGGCTGCGTCGATCGCGCCCTCGGCCGCGCCGGCTCCGACGAGATTGTGCAGCTCGTCGATGAACAGGATGATGTCGCCGCGCTGGGTGATCTCCTTCATCACCTTCTTGAGGCGCTCCTCGAACTCCCCGCGGTACTTCGAGCCGGCGACGAGCGCCGCGAGGTCGAGTGTGTAGATCTGCTTGTCCTTGAGGATCTCGGGGACCTCGCCGCTGGTGATCCGCGACGCGAGCCCTTCGACGACGGCCGTCTTGCCGACACCCGGCTCACCGACCAGAACGGGGTTGTTCTTGGTGCGGCGCGAGAGGATCTGCATGATCCGCTCGATCTCGGTCTCGCGACCGACGACCGGGTCGAGCTTGCCCTCTTCGGCGAGCTTGGTCAGGTTGCGGCCGAACTGGTCGAGCAGCTTCGAGGACTTCTTGCCTTCGCCGGAGCCGGTTCCACTGCCCGATCCCTGGCCCTGGCGACGGCCGCCGGGGCCAGAGAGCATGCGGATGACCTCGTTGCGAATCTTTTCCGAGTCGGCGTCGAAGTCGAGCAGGATGCGCGCAGCCACGCCCTCGTTCTCGCGCACGAGGCCGAGCAGGATGTGTTCGGTGCCGATGTAGTTGTGGCCGAGCGAGAGCGCCTCGCGCAGCGCAAGCTCGAGGACCTTCTTGGCACGCGGGGTGAAGGGGATCTGGCCGGAGGTGACCTCTTCACCGGAGCCGACGATCCGCACGACCTGGGCGCGGACACGCTCGACGGTAATGTCTAGAGACTCGAGCACACGCGCGGCGAGGCCCTCCTCTTCACGCAGCAGTCCGAGCAGAATGTGCTCGGTGCCGATGTAGTTGTGCTTGAGGATGCGGGCCTCCTCCTGCGCGAGGACGACCACTTGGCGGGCTCGTTCGGTGAAGCGCTCGAACACGGCGAATCCTTCGGTCGAGATAGATCAGGAGCCGGGGGCCCTGGTTCGTATTGATATCGGCATCTATGCCGATCCGATTGAGAACCGAAGGCACCCTTCGCCTGGCAAGCAAGTCTACCAATGGCCCTCGGCGTACTTCCAGCGCCGAGGGCGCGCGTCGCGGCGACCTTCGGCTCAGCGCATCGCCGGCCAAAGCACGACCTCGCGGATCGACTCGCGCCCCGCGAGAATCATCACCAGCCGGTCGATCCCGATCCCGATCCCCCCGGTCGGGGGCATACCGTGCTCGAGCGCGCGGATGAAGTCCTCGTCGTAGGGCTGGGCTTCCTCCTCGCCGGCCTCGCTCTCGCGGCGCTGCTGCTCGAAGCGGGCGCGCTGATCGTCGGGGTCGTTGAGCTCGGAGAACGCGTTGGCGAACTCCATCCCGGCGCAGCAGCACTCGAACCGCTCGACCAGCCCCGGCCGCGAACGGTGGATCTTGGCAAACGGCGAGAGCTCAACCGGGTAGTCGAGGAAGAAGGTCGGATCTGTGACGGCCGGCTCGACGCGCTTCGAGAACAGCTCGTCGACCATGCGCGGCCAGGTGTCACCGGGATCGAGTTCGATCGACGCGCCGGCAGCCGCCGCGTGCAGCGCGTGGGGATCCCGATGCTCGAGCACGTCGATGCCGGTCTGCTCGGCGATCGCCTCGACGAGGCCGATCCGGCGCCAGGGCGTCGTGAAATCGATCTCGCCGTCGTAGCCGACGACGTCGGCGAGATGGGCGACGAGTTGCTCGAGCCGCGTCGCGATGTCGGTGTAGTCGGTGTAGGCCTCGTACCACTCGAGCATCGTGAACTCGGGGTTGTGCTTGTGCGAGACGCCTTCGTTGCGGAAGTCCTTGCCGAGCTCATAGACGCGCTCGAGCCCGCCGACGATCAAGCGCTTGAGATAGAGCTCGGTCGCGATCCGAAGGTAAAGGTCGCGGTCGAGCTGGTTGTGGTGCGTCGTGAAGGGACGCGCGAGGGCGCCGCCGTAGAGCGGCTGGAGAACCGGTGTCTCGACCTCGAGGAAGCCGCGCTCGTCGAGCCAGCGCCGAGTCTCGGAAATCACGCGCGAGCGCATGATGAAGAGCTCGCGCGACTGCTCGTTGGCGATCAGGTCGAGCTCGCGGCGGCGGTAGCGAGTCTCGATGTCGGTCAGCCCATGGAACTTGTCGGGCGGCGGGCGCAGCGACTTCGCGAGCAGGGTCCAGCCGTCGACCCGCAACGAGAGCTCGCCGCGACGTGACTTGAACGCGGTGCCGTCGATCCCGATCAGGTCACCGAGGTCGAGCGAGAGCAGTAGTGCGAGCCGGTCGGCCCCGAGGACGTCGGCGCGGGCGTGCAGTTGGATCCGACCCGACCGATCGACGAGGTCGAGGAAGGCGGCCTTGCCCTGCCCACGACGCGCGTGGAGCCGGCCTGCGACACGGTAGGCCGCCTCGGTCTCCTCACCATCGGCGAGCTCGGCGTGGGCGGCATGGACGGCTCCGATCGAGCCGACCCCGGGGAAGGCGTGGGGGAAAGGCTCGATCCCAGCGGCGCGGAGCCGCTCGAGCTTCCCGCGACGGTCTTCCTCGATGTTGCTCCGTTCGGGCTCGCTCACGGCGCGAACCCTAGACCGTCAAGCCGCTTCGATCTTGGTGATCTTCAACTGACGTGCCGGGCCACGGGGCACGGGGATCTTGATGATCTCCCCGCGCTTGTGGCCGATCAGCGCCTTGCCGACGGGCGACTCGTTGGAGAGCTTCGCCTCGGTCGGGTTGGCTTCGGCCGAACCAACGATCCGGTACTTGGCCGACTTGTCGGTCTTCTGGTCCTTGACGTGGACGATCGTCCCGACCGAGACGACGTCGGTCGAGATGTCTGACTCGTCGAGCACGCTCGAGCTGCGCAGCTTTTCCTCGAGGTCGGCGATCTGCTTCTCGAGCAGCGCCTGCTCGTTCTTGGCGTCGTCGTACTCGGAGTTCTCCGAGATGTCACCGAACTCGCGTGCCTCCTTGATCCGCAGAGCGACCTCACGGCGGCGCGCGGTCGAGAGATGCTCGATCTTGGCCTTGAGCTCTTCGAGGCCTGCGGGTGTGAGGACGAGATCCTTGGGCATGGAAAAACCCCCGCTGTTGGAGCCCTTCGCGCGGTTTGGGTGCGCTGCAGGACAGTCGAGGGACGCGCAGTGTAGCAACGTCCGACCAGCGGCTCGGCAGCTGCCGAAACTGCCGCTAAGCGGCGAGCGGAGCCCCCAACAGCACCAGCGAACGGCGCGCCGCGTCGGTCGTCGGAGCCGTCACGAGCGGCTGGCGCTCGGCCTTCGACAGCCCGAGCGTTTCGGCGTACCAGGGGTAGAACTTGCGCAGGTAGCGCCCGGCGCGCTCGACCCCGAGGTGCTCCTCGGCGCGGTCGATCACCCAGCGCAGCTCTGCGGTGACCTCCTCGGCGCTCGGTGGCCCTTCGCGTCGACCGAGCAATCGTTCGAACAGCCACGGGTTCCCGAGTGCCCCGCGCGCAAGCATCACGGCCGCCGCGCCGGTCTGCTCGAAGCCCCGCAGGACGTGCTCATCGTCGGAGAGGCCTCCGGAGAGGATCACCGGCGCCTCGAGCGCCTCGACCAGCTCGGCGGCGAGCCGGTAATCGGGGCTGCCCGAGTGCTGCTGGGAGGCGTGGCGAGGGTGGAAGGAGATCGCGGCGACGCCGGCCTCGTCGATCAGCCGGCGCGCGAGCAGAACCCCGCTCTCCTCCCCGGGGCGCTGCCCGGAGCGGAGCTTCACGGTGATCGGCAGCCCCGAGCCCTCGGCCGCCGCGCGGGCGATCGCGACCGCCTTGTCGGGATCGTCGAGCAATGCCGCCCCGGCGCCCGTCTTGCAGACCTTGCGGACCGGGCACCCCATGTTGAGGTCGATCAGATCGGCGCCCGCCTCGGCGACGATCGCGGCGGCCTCCCGCATCACGTCGGCGTCGTGTCCGAAAAGCTGGATCGAGACCGGATGCTCGTCGGGATGGAGCCGCAGGAACTGCTCGTGGGTGCGTCGATCGCCGTACTTGAGCCCGAAGCTCGAGATCATCTCCGAGACCGCCAGCCCGGCTCCGTAACGACGCGCCTGGAGCCGAACGAACCAGTTGCCGATCCCGGCCAGAGGGGCCAAGACGAGCCGGTTGGGTAGCTCGTGGCCGGCGAGACGCCAGGGGGAGTCGAGAGTGCGCACCCCCCGAACGGTAGCCAGGTCACCCAGCCGATCGACCGGGCCCGTCTCAACCTCCCGCGTTCCGCTCCCAGATCAGCCTCAGCCCCTCGAGCGTGAGCAGGTCGTCGGTCTCGTCGATCAGATCGCAGAACGGGACGATCGAGGTCGCGAAGCCGCCGGTCGCGATCGAGGTCGCCTCCGAGCCCATCGCCTCCCGAACCCGTCCGACGATCGCATCGACCTGGCCGGCGAACCCGTAGACGACGCCCGACTGGATCGCGGCCTGCGTCGAGCGGCCAATGACCTCCTTCGGCTCGGCGATGTCTACGCGCGGCAGGCGTGCCGCGCGGACCGCCAGCGCCTCAATCGAGATCTCGATCCCCGGGGTGATCACCCCGCCCAGATAGTCGCCCTCTGCCGAGACCGCGTCGTAGGTGATCGCGGTCCCGAAGTCGACGACGATGCACGGTCCCTGGCAGCGTTCGTAGGCCGCCACCGCGTTGACGATCCGGTCGGGCCCGACCTCGTGCGGGTTCTCCATGCGGATCGCCATCCCGATCTTCAGTCCCGGGCCGACGAGCAGCAGCGAACCGTCGAGGTAGCGGACCGAGACCTGCGCGTACTCCTGGGCCAACGAAGGCACCACCGAGGAGCAGATCCCCGCATCGACTTGGGCGAGCTCCATCCCGCGTAAGCCGAGCATCGCCGAGAGCGTGGCCGCCAACTCGTCGGCGGTCGCGTCGCGGATCGTCAGGAAACGCCAGTGCTCGACGAGCGAATCGTCGCGGAACATGCCGACGTGCGTCTGCGTGTTGCCTACGTCGACGGCGAGCAGCATGCGGGGATTATTGCCGTCATCAGAGCGTCGTGACCCGGATCACCGACTGATCGGCGACCGCGGACAGTCCGTCGGCCGCCCGTCTGCCATCCGGCAGGACCAGCTCCGGCGCCAGCTCCAGCAGCGGCTCGAGCACGAACCGACGGCTCAGGATCTCGGGGTGGGGCAGCGTCATCCGCTCATCGCTCCAGGTCTCCCGACCCAGCGCGAGAACGTCGAGGTCTAGGACTCGCGGCCCGTGCCGGGGGCCGTCCATCTCGCGGCCCCACTCGGCCTCGACCGTCTTGCAGGTGGCGAGCAGCTCGAGCGGCGCGGCATCGGTCTCGACCGCGACCACCGCATTGAGGAAGTCGGGCTGATCCAGGATCTCGCCCTGTGGCGCGGTCTCGTAGACCCCCGACCGCGCACTAATCCGCACACCCCGCTGCTCGAGCAGGCGGCAGGCCGAGCGCAAGTTCTCGAGCCGGTCGCCGACGTTTGACCCGAGGCCAACGTAGCCCGTCCGCTCGGAACTCAACCGCCTCGAACTCAGTCCTCGCCGTCCTCGTCGTCGTCTTCGGAGCGCTCGCGGGTCAGCTCGACCGAGACGCTCTCGACGGGCAGCGGAACGGGGGGCTCGGGCTTGGTCGCGCGGACCCAGATCGAATCGGCCGGGTAGCGGTCGAGCATCCGATCCGCAATCGCGGCGCAGAGCCGCTCGAGCGTCCGGTAGGAGCGCTCCTGACAGACGAGCGCAACCGTCTGGCAGACCTCGCCGTAGTCGATCGTGTCCTCGATCCGGTCGGTCAGCACAGCGTCGCACTCGTCGACGTCGAACGAGATGTCGACGAGCAACCGCTGGCCGACCTCGCGCTCTGCCTCACCCACACCGTGATGGGTGTAGAGCGAGAGGCCGACGATGTCGATCCGCACCGGCGACTCGATCTCGAGCTCGCGGTCGTCGTCGTAGCGGTCGGGATCAGACATCGGGGCCGACCGTAGCAGCGGCCACCGCGAGCGCGTCGGCGATCGGGGCGACGTCGTGGACGCGGAAGATCCGGGCGCCGCGTTCCCAGGCGATCAGGTTGGACGCGATCGTGCCGCCGAGCCTGCCGCTCACGGGGGCGCCTCCGATCTTGCCGAGGAAGCTCTTGCGCGAGGTCCCGACCAGGACTGGTGGACCGATCGCGACGATCTCCGGCAGCCGGCGCAACAGTTCGAGGTTGTGCTCGACGGTCTTTCCGAATCCGATCCCTGGATCGAGCCAGATCCGGCTCTCAGGGATCCCCTCGGAGACGGCGAACGCCAGCCGCTGCTCGAGGAATGCGCGCACTTCGTCGACGACGTCCTCGTAGCGCGGATCGGCCTGCATCGTCCGCGGCTCGCCGAGCATGTGCATCAGGCAGCAGCGCGCGCCGCGCTCGGCCACGAGACCCGCCAGCTCAGGTGCCGAACGAAACGCCGTCACGTCGTTGACGAGCACCGCCCCGGCATCGAGTGCGGCCCGCGCAACCTCGACCTTCGACGTATCGACCGAGACCTCGAGGCCGCGATCGGCGAGGCCCTCCACGACCGGTACGACCCGCCGCGACTCCTCCTCGACCGAAACCGGATCGGCCCCCGGCCGAGTCGATTCACCCCCGACGTCGAGGATCGCCGCCCCCTCACGTGCCAGCCGCTCGCCGTGCTCGACCGCGGCGCCGGGGTCGAGAAAGAGACCGCCGTCGGAGAACGAGTCGGGCGTCACGTTGACGATGCCCATGATCAGCGGGGCCGCTTTCATCCGCTCACTCACAGTAGGGGTCTCACAGGCGGGGTCGCAAGAAGCAAGACTGGGGGCGAAAAGGAGGTGACGTATGCGCCAGCACACGAGCCTCCGTATGACTCCCCCAGACGCCGCTTATTGCGAGCCGGGCTAGGACTCCGAGCCGGCAAGGCCCGGGCGTGGCAACTGACGGGGCCGCTCAGGCTGCCGCTCACGCGGGGAGTCGAGCTCGGAGGCCGGCTGTGATGGTTCAACGACGACAGGCTCGTCGGGGCCGAAGACTTCCAACTCCGACTTGCCGTCGAGCAAGGCGATGAACTGCTCGCGCTCGATCGTCTCGCGCGTGAGCAGGATCTCGGAGGTCCGCTCCAGGTCCCCGGAGTGCTCCTCGAGCACACGGCGGGCGACCTGGTGGGCCTCCTCGACGACGCGCCGGATCTCGGCGTCGATCTCGCGGGCGATGTCGTCGGAGTAGTCGGCCTGAGACTGGAACTCGCGGCCGAGGAACGGCTGTGTGGCGTCGTGGCCAAAGACCCGCGGGCCGAGCTTCTCCGACATCCCGAAGCGCATAATCATCTGCTTGGCGGTCGTGGTGACCTTCTCGAGGTCATTGGAGGCGCCGGTGGTCACCTCGCCGAAGACGAGCTCCTCCGCCGCGCGCCCGCCGAGCGTCATCGCCATCGTGTCCTGCAGCTGCGCCCGCGTCGTGAGGAACTTGTCCTCGGTCGGCAGGGAGATCGTGTAGCCGAGCGCCTGCCCGCGCGAGATGACGGAGATCTTGTGGACCGGATCGGTGTCCGTCAGGAAGTGGCCGACGAGCGCGTGGCCCATCTCGTGGAAGGCGGTGACGCGCCGCTCCTGCTCGCTCATGACACGCGTCTTCTTCTCGGGGCCGGCGATCACGCGCATGATCCCTTCCTCGAGATGGACGTGGTCGATCTCGCGCTTGCCGGTGCGGGCAGCCAGCAGAGCGGCCTCGTTGACCAGGTTCGAGAGGTCGGCGCCGGTGAAGCCCGGGGTCTGAGCGGCGAGGTTGTCGAGGTCGATCGCCCGCGCGAGCGGCTTGCCGCGCGTGTGGACCTCGAGGATCTTGGCGCGACCCTTGCGGTCGGGCCGATCGACGGTGATCTGGCGGTCGAAACGGCCGGGGCGCAGCAGCGCCGGGTCGAGGATGTCGGGCCGGTTGGTGGCCGCGATCATGATGATGTTGTCCTTCGTCTCGAAGCCGTCCATCACGACGAGCAGCTGGTTCAGCGTCTGTTCGCGCTCGTCGTGGCCACCGCCCATTCCGGCGCCACGATGGCGGCCGACGGCGTCGATCTCGTCCATGAAGATGATGCAGGGGCTGTTCTGCTTGGCCTGCTCGAAGAGGTCGCGCACGCGGCTCGCGCCGACGCCGACGAACATCTCGACGAAGTCTGAGCCCGAGATCGAGAAGAACGGGACGCCCGCCTCGCCGGCTACGGCCCGCGCGAGCAGCGTCTTGCCCGTACCGGGAGGTCCGTAGAGCAAGACGCCCTTCGGAATCCGCGCCCCGAGCGCCTGGAACTTCTTCGGGTTCTCGAGGAACTCCTTGATCTCGTGCAGCTCCTCGACGGCCTCGTCGACCCCGGCGACGTCACGGAAGGTGATTTTCGGCGAGTCGGCCGTCATCCGCTTGGCCTTGGACTTGCCGAAGGACATAACCTTCGAGCCGCCACCCTGCATCTGATTCATGATGAAGATCCAGAAGAAGAGGAAAATCAGCAGTGGCAGGACGTAGATCAGGATCGACCAAATGCCGCCGCCGTCCTTCTTCGTGACCTCGATCGGGATGTTGTCCGCGGCGAGCGTGTTGACGAGGCTCTGCTCGGTGTTGTCCGGGTAGGCCGTCTCGTATGGCTCGACGTTCGGATCGGTCGACTTGGGGACGACCTCGATCGAGTTGTCCTTCGTGTTGATCGTGACCGACTCGACCTGCCCATCCTTGGCCTGGGTCAGGAACTCCGAGTAGGTCGGGAGCTCTTCGGTCGTGCTCGGACCGATCAGCCGGGAGGCGAACAGCGCCAAGACGATCACGATCAGGATCGGGAACAGCGCGCTCTTGAAGAACCTGCTCAAAGTAACAGGGCAGCCTAGCAGGGGTACTTTCTCTTTCGGCCGGCCTCAGCCGCCCGAATCGCCCTCCTCGGCGAGCGCCGCGACGTAAGGCAGGTTGCGATAACGCTCGGCGTAGTCGAGGCCATAGCCGATCGCAAAGCGGTCGGGAATCTCGAAGCCTACGTAGCGAATCGGGAGCTCGACCTTGCGCCGCTCCGGCTTGGTGAGCAGGGCACAGACCTCGAGCGAGGCGGGCTGGCGCGCCTTAAGATTGCGCAGCAGGTAGTGCAGGGTCAGCCCGGAGTCGACGATGTCCTCGACGATCAGCACGTCGCGGCCGGCGATCGGCGCGTCGAGATCCTTGAGGATCCGCACGACCCCGGAGGACTCGGTCATCGATCCGTAGGAGGAGACGGCCATGAAGTCGACCTGGCAGGGGACGTCGACGTGGCGCATCAGGTCGGAGAGGAAGAAGACGGCGCCCTTGAGGACCCCGACCATGAACAGCTCGCGGCCCTGGTAGTCGGCGGTGACCTGCTCCCCGAGCTCGCGAACCCGGTGCGCGAGGTCGTCGCGCTGCAC
>JACCVG010000001.1 GCA_013698335.1 Thermoleophilaceae bacterium | reverse complement strand
GGGATGGATGCCATCGATCGCGAAAGAGACGACCCCGCCGCGGCGCTCGGGGGACGGTGGGCCGAACAGCCGCAGCCCGGGGATCTCGGCGAGCCGCTCGAGCGCGTAGGTGGTCAGGTCGAGCTCGTGGGCGCGGATGTTCTCCATCCCGAGCGCGCCGAGGTAATCGACCGCAGCACCGAGGCCGACGCCCTCGGCGATCGCCGAGGTGCCCGCCTCGAACTTCCAGGGCAGGTCATTCCAGGTCGACCCGTCGCGCTCGACGGTCGCGATCATGTCGCCGCCGCCTAGGAACGGCCGCATCTCCGAGAGCAGCTCGCTGCGCCCGTGGAGCACGCCGATGCCCGTCGGGCCGAGCGCCTTGTGGCCCGTCCAGCAGTAGAAGTCGGCGTCGATCGCCTGCAGGTCGACGGGCATCTGCGGCATCGCCTGGGCGCCGTCGACGACGCTAACCGCCCCGGCCGCCCGTGCGCGGGCGACGATCTGCTCGACCGGGTTGATCGTTCCGAGCACGTTGGAGACGTGGACGACCGAGACGAGCTTCACGCGACCCTCGCCGAGCACCGCGTCGAGCTCCTCGAGCGACAGCTCACCGTCGTCGGACACCGATATGTAGCGCAGCCGCGCGCCGCGCTCGGCGCAGAGCATCTGCCAGGGGACGATGTTGGAGTGGTGCTCCATCTCGGTGATCAGGACCTCGTCGCCCTCGCCGATGTTGTCGCGGCCCCAGGAGTAGGCGATCAAGTTGAGCGCCTCGGTCACGTTGCGGGTGAAGATCGTCGCGCGCTCATCCCAGCCGGCGAACGCCGCGATCCGCGCTCGCGCCCCTTCGAACAGTTCGGTGGCCTCGACCGCTAGCCCGTAGACGCCGCGGTGGACGTTGGCGTTGGAGTTGCGGTAGTAGTCGCTCATCGCGTCGATGACCACCGCAGGCTTCTGCGATGTCGCCGCGGAGTCAAGGTAAATGAGCGGGTTGCCGTCGTACTTCCGTGCGAGCACGGGGAAGTCTCCCCTGATCACGGATCCGAGCGCTGACGACGCCACGGCCATCAGCGTTGCGCGATGAACTCGGCGACCGTGTCCTTGGCCGCCAGGATCTTCTCCGAGATGCGCCGCCGGCAGAGCTCCTCGAGCTGGGGGTCGCCGAGCCGCTGGACGACCTCCTCGAAGTAGCCCTCGACGAGGATCCGAACCGCTTCCTGGCGCGCCACGCCGCGGGTCATCATGTAGAAGACGAGCTCCTCGTCGATCTCGCCGACGGTGCCGCCGTGCGAGGCCGAGACGTTGTCGACCTCGACGATCAGCGACGGAATCGCATCCGCCTTGGCCTTCGGCGAGAGCAGCATCGAGTGGGTCTGCAGGTAGGTGTGGGAGTTCGTCGCCCCGGGGATGATCTCGATCAGCCCCTCGTAGGAGGCGCGCGAGGCGCCCGTCAGCGCGCCCTTCCAAACCGTGTCGCCGGTCGTGTTGGCCTGCTCCTTGCGGTCCGTCGTGAACAGGTCGAGGTGCTCGGTGCCCTGGGTGAAGTAGAGCCCCGAGTGGCGCATGTCCGAACCCTGCTCCGCGGTGATGATGTCGAGCTGCTGCTTTGTCAGGTGGCCGCCGAGGTGGATCGGAACCCACTTGCAGAGCGCGTCGCGGCCGATTTCGACTCGCTTGACGGAGATGTCATGAACCTCGCCCGAGCCCCAGTCCTGGTAGTGGGACAGTCGCGCGTTGGAGCCCGCGGCGCAGTACATCTCGAATGCCCCCGCGTGCAGGGCCTGGCCCTCGAAGTCGGTCGCGACACAGGCCTCGCGGACGTAGGCCTCGGCGTTCTCGCCGATCACAACGAGCGTGTGCGCGTACTGGACCGTGCCGGGCTCGTCGATCAGGTAGAGGACCTGGATCGGGTCAGCCACCACGACGCCGTCGGGCACGTAGACGAAGGCGCCGCCGGTCCAGAAGGCCGCGGTCGCCGCTGAGAACTTGCCCTCCTCGTAGGAGAGGCGCTTCATGAAGTAGGGCTCGACGAGCTCGGGGTGCTCCTCGACCGCCTGCTCGAGCGAGCAGACGATCACGCCCTGCTCGGCGAGCGCGGGGTCGAGCACCGAGGCGATCGTGGATGCGCCGCGCTGGACGATCAGCCCGGCCCGTTCCTGCTCGCCGATCGCGTCGCGAGCCACCTCGGGAAGATCTTCGCGGCCGGCGATCGGCTCGTATCGACGTGGCTCGAGCGCGTCGAGGTCGAGGCCGCGTAGAGACGTCGTCCAGAAGCCCGACCGGCGCCAGTTGGGGATCGGCTCCGACTCGTAGCGGGCGAGTGCGGCCGAGCGGATCTCCTCGACGAAGCTAGCCGGCATTGGCCGCTACCTCTTCGCGGATGAACTCATAGCCCTTCTCTTCGAGCTCGTCGGCCAGCTCGGAGCCGCCCTCGCGCACGATCCGGCCGTCGAGCAGGATGTGGACGAAGTCGGGCTTGACGTAGTTCAGGATCCGGGTGTAGTGGGTGATGATCAGCGAGCCCATCTCCGGGCCGCGCATCGCGTTGACACCGTCGGAGACGATCCGCAGGGCGTCGATGTCGAGTCCCGAGTCGGTTTCATCGAGCACCGCGATCGCGGGCTTCAGCATCGCCATCTGGAGGATCTCGGCGCGCTTCTTCTCGCCACCGGAGAACCCCTCGTTCAGGTATCGCTTGGTGAACGCCCGGTCAATCTTGAGCAGGTCCATGTTCTCGCCGAGCATCGCGCCGAACTCCTTGACCTTGATCGGCTCCTCGCGACCGGCGTTGACCGCCATCCGTAGGAAGTTCGCGACCGAGACGCCGGGGACCGTCGCCGGGTACTGGAAGGCGAGGAACAGGCCGGCGCGCGCCCGCTCGTCCGGGGCGGCTCCGGTCAGGTCCTCGCCGTCGAGCAGGATCTTGCCCTCGGTGACCTCGTAGTTGGGGTTGCCCATGATCGTGTTGGCGAGCATCGACTTGCCGGAGCCGTTGGGCCCCATCAGGGCGTGCGTCTCGCCCTTGGACACGGTCAGGTCGACGCCGTGGAGGATCTCGCGATCCTCGGTTCGGACGTGCAGGTTCTGGATTTCCAGGCTCATACGGTCACTTTCGGTTGCGTTGTGTCGCCGGCCGTGCGCGGCGCGGGCCGGACCAGGTCTGAGAGTGTCATGTCTTCAAGGGTGCCGACGATCGCTCCGTGCACGCGTGCCCAGAGCAGCTTGGTCGGACAAGGCTCGCCGCCGTCTGTCTCGCGCGAGCAGACGACCTCGCCCTCGGAGTCGGCGGCGATGCACTCGATCGGGGCGATTCCCCCCTCGAGCGCCGCGACGACCTCGGCCATCGTGATCTCCTCCGGCGCACGCGCGAGGCTGTAGCCCCCGTGCGCGCCGCGGCGGGAGTCGACGAGCTCGGCGCGGCGCAGGCTCGCGACGAGGTGCTCGAGGTAGGCGAGCGGCAGCCCCTCCGAAGCAGCGATCGCCGTCAGGGAGACAGGCTCCTCGCGATCGACGCGAGCGAGGTGGACCATCAGACGGACCCCGTACTCGGCTTTGGTCGAAAACATCATCGACGGCAAATCCTACTCACCGAGTAGGAGTAGCCGCCGATCGGCGTGCGGAATCAGTCGCGCGGGACCGCGAACCGAGTGATCTCGTAGCCGATCTCCTCGTCCGCGATCATGAAGCTGCGGTCGATGTAGATCGATCGCGGGACGCCCGTCCCGCTGCGATAGCGCGCCTCGAGGATCTCGGCGTCGAGGCCGTCCCGGATCACGTCGAACAGCTTCTCGACCTTGTTGACGTCCCGGTAGGCGCGCGGTGTCCTGCGCGGCTTCCCGTTCCGAACATCGATCGTGACCTTACGGGTGAACTCTCGCGAGCAGAAGCAGAGTCGCCGGATCCGGTAGCTGTAGTTGAGGATCCTCGCGTCCTCCCAGCGCTGCTCGGCTCGTTCGAGCTTGGCGCGGGCGCTGGAGCCGATCTGGTCGGGATGCGAAAAGCCCGCGGCGGGGGCTGCGGCTGCCATCGCGACGATCAGGGCAAGGCCGAAGGTCGGCTTGGTGTTCATTGGGTCTCCCTAGGTCGGTTGACGCTGACTTCTCTACTACGTGCGAGTTGGTAGTTCATCACTCGGCCTCGAGACGCGCGATGTCGTGCGCGATCCGCTCGGGGGTCGTCTGGTCGAGCGGAAAGCCGATTCGCTGAAAGCCGTCGGCGTCGACGAGCACGATCCGCGCCTGGTGGTCGGCGTCCTCGAGCTGGGGCTGGATCGCGAAGCCATCCCAGATCGGGCGCAGCTCGGCCTCGCTGCCGAGTACCCAGTCCATCCGCCCGGTCATCCGCACCTCGTTGTTGAACTTGCGCGCGAGTGCGGCGGTGTCGTTGGCCGGGTCGACCGAGATCGCGAGCACCGGGACGTCGTGGCCGAGCTGGTCGAGCGCGCCCTTGATCTGCTGGGCCTGCACTGGACAGGTGTCATCGCATTCGGTGTAGAGAAAGGTGACGGCGACCGGTCGGCCGCGCAGGGCGCGTATCGAGATCGGCTCGCCGTCCTGGTCGCGCAGCCGGAAGTCGGGAGCTCGGTAGTCGGGCGGCAGCGTGGCGCCCTCGAAGCCGCTTGGCGGCGTGTCTGCGATCCCCGACGGTCGCGATCCGGCGACCACGATGACAACCGCCAGAGCAGCGACAGCTACCGTTACCAGAGCGAGCACCAGCCGCGGGTTCACTCGCCGAGGGTAGACGCAGAGCGTCGCTACACTTATTGAAGTAAACCCCTACAGGGATTCAGGAGATTCAGGTGCCCACCGGTTCAGAACTGATCAAGAAGGCCAAGGAGCGGATCGTCGAGGTCGACCCCAAGGACGTCCACGCGGCGTTCGCGGGCGGGTCCGCCAACGGGACCGTGCTCGTCGACGTGCGCGAGCAGCAGGAGTTCGACCAGGGTCACGTCCCCGGTGCGGTGCATGTCCCACGCGGCCATCTCGAGTCGCGGATCGAGGGCGCCGCCCCGGACAAGGCCGAGCGCGTGATCATCTACTGCGCGTCGGGCAACCGCTCGGCGCTGGCCGCCAAGACGCTGCTCGACGAGCTCGGCTACTCCGACGCCCAGTCGATGACCGGCGGCATCACCCTCTGGAAGGACCGCGGCTACGACGTCGAGGTCCCACGCGCACTCAACCCGGAGCAGCGCGAGCGCTACTCGCGCCACCTGCTCGTCGATGAGATCGGCCTCGAGGGCCAGCTAAAGTTGCTCGACGCAAAAGTGCTGTTGCTCGGTGCCGGTGGGCTCGGTTCGCCCGCTGCCCTCTATCTAGCGGCAGCCGGCGTCGGCACGATCGGTCTCGTCGACAACGACGTGGTCGACCTCTCCAACCTCCAGCGACAGGTCGCCCATTCGAACGATCGGATCGGCGTCCCGAAGGTCGACTCGGCGGAGATCTCGATCCACGAGATCAACCCGGACGTGAACGTCGTCAAGTACCCGGTTCGACTCGATTCCTCGAATATCGTCGAGATCATCGAGGGCTACGACGTGATCGTCGACGGGCTCGACAACTTTCCGACCCGCTACCTGCTCAACGACGCCTCGGTGCGCTTCAAGATCCCGGTCGTCTCGGCATCGATCCTCGGTTTCGACGGCCAGATCTCGGTGTTCGCGCCGTACGACGGTCCTTGCTATCGCTGCCTCTACCCGACGCCGCCGCCGGCCGAGCTCGCGCCGTCCTGCGGGGCAAACGGGGTCCTCGGCGTGCTGCCGGGAACGATGGGCCTGCTGGAGGCGACCGAGGTCGTCAAGCTGATCGTCGGCGCCGGTGATCCGCTGATCGGACGCTTGCTGCTCTACGAAGCTCTCAGCGCGACGTTCACCGAGCTCAAGGTCCGTCGTGACCCCGAGTGCCCGATCTGCTCACGCGACCCATCCGAGATCAGCGACGAGGAGCTCGGCGTCTTCCCCGACTACGAAGCTTTTTGCGCGGGCGCGGGATAGGCTCCCGCCGCGATGAGCACGATCAAGATTCCCCCGGTCCTGCGGCCATCGACCGGAGGCGAGAAGCATGTCGAAGCCACGGGCGGAACCGTGGGCGAGGTGCTGCGTGCACTCACTGACGCGCACTCCGAACTGGGCCCGCAGTTGTTCGCCGAGGACGGCTCGCTGAACCGCTACGTCAACGTCTATCTCAACGACGAGGACGTCCGCGTGCTGGATGGACTCGGGACCGCGGTTGTCGAAAGCGACACAGTGGTCATCCTGCCGGCCATGGCCGGCGGGACGTAGCGCTCAGCCGTCCGCCCTCGGCATCACGTTCACCGGGCCATCGAGCCAGGCCCAGACGGTGTCGCCCGGGTGCCAGGACGGGAAGCCGGGAAGCCGTGAGCGGACCGTCGGGCCGTCCTCGAGCTCGACTTCGACGAGCTGATCGTGGCCGTAGAAGCGGCATGCGACGACGCGTCCGCGGCGGGCGCTCTCGGCGGCGGGCCGCGCTCCGGAGCTGAGTGCGATCGACTCGGGGCGGATCAAAATGTCTGCCGGGCCCTCGAAGCCCGCGTCCATCCGCAGCGTCGTGAGGGCGAACTCGACCCGCCCCGGGCGCGCTTGCCCGGCGAAGACGTCGGTCTCCCCGAGGAAGTCTGCGACCCAGGCGGTGGCGGGGCGCGAGTAGACCTCTTCGGGTGTGCCCACCTGCACGATCTTGCCCGCATGCATGACGGCGACGGTTGCGGCGATCGACAGCGCCTCCTCCTGGTCGTGCGTCACGAACAGCGTTGTCACTCCGGCACGGCCCAGGATCTCGCGCATCTCGCGGCGCAGGCGCTCCCGTAGGCTCGCGTCGAGGTTCGAAAAAGGCTCGTCGAGCAGAATCAACTGCGGGTTCGGCGCCAGTGCGCGGGCGAGGGCGACGCGCTGCTGCTGACCACCGGAGAGGTCGTGGACGCGGCGGTGACCGGTGTCCGCGAGCCCGACGAGCCCCAGAACTTCGGCGACCCGCGTCGCGCGCTCGCCGCGGGGCAGGCCATAGCCGACGTTGCCCGCGACGTCGAGGTGCGGGAATAGCGCGTAGTCCTGGAAGACCATCCCGATCTGGCGCCGCTCGGGAGGCTCGATGCCCGTCGGTCCGGCGACGACCCGCCCGGCAACGACGATCGAACCCGCGTCCGGGCGCTCGAAACCCGCCACCAGTCGCAGCAGCGTCGTCTTGCCACACCCGGAGGGACCGAGCAGAGCGCAGATGCCGCCCTCGGCGACGTCGAGGTCGACGCCGTCGACCGCCCGCGTCTCGCCGAAGGCCTTCTCGACCGCGCGGATCTCAACGGCCGTACGGCCGTTGTCGTCAAAGCTGTCGATCACCGTTCTCGCATCGTCATCAGGTAGAGCGGAAGCGCGGACACCGCCAGCAGTACAAGCGACGGGGCCGCCCCGCGCTCGAAGAACCCTACGCTGGTCGCGGTCCAGATCTCGGTCGCGAGAGTCTGGAACTCGGTCGGCGCGAGGATCAGGACCGCAGGC
>JACCVG010000243.1 GCA_013698335.1 Thermoleophilaceae bacterium | reverse complement strand
GCGTGAGAGCGCCCAGTCGACGTTGTTCTCGAGCCAGTTGCCGAAGCGGCCGCGCTTGATGTGCTCGGGGTACCAGTCGATGCCCTCGTTCTCGGCGAGCATCCGGTCGCGCACCTCGGTCGTCTTGACGTACCAGCTCGTCTTCGCGTAGTAGAGCAGCGGCGTGTCGCAGCGCCAGCAATGGGGATAGGCGTGCTCGTAGGGCTGCTCGCGAAACAGACGACCGGAGGCGCGCAGCGCCGTCACGATGTCGGGGTCGGCTTCCTTCACGAACCGGCCTTCGAACGGCAGCACGCGGTTGTCGAAGGTTCCGTCGAGGCGGACCGGGTTCTGGACCTTTAGGCCGTAACGCTCGCCAAGCCGGTAATCGTCCTCGCCGAAGGCGACCGCCGTGTGGACGACACCGGTCCCGTCGTCGGTCGTGACGAACTCGGCCTCGAGCACGGTGTGGCCACGCTCGCCGAAGTCGGTCACGTAGTCGAACGGCGGCTCGTAGCGCAGGCCGGCGAGCTCCGCGCCCTTGACGGTCGAGGTGACCTCGGCCTCCTCTCCCAGCACGGCGCCGGCCAGCGCGGCCGCGAGGATGAGGGTCTCCTCGCCGACCTGGGCGCGCACGTAGTCGACCTCGGGGTGGACCGCCAGCGCCGCGTTCGAGATCAGCGTCCACGGGGTCGTCGTCCAGCCGAGCAGCGAGACCCCGGGCTCGTCGAGCAGCGGGAAGCGGACATACACGGACGGATCGACGATGTCCTTGTAGCCGCTCGCGACCTCGTGCGAGGAGAGCGCCGTGCCACAGCGCGGGCAGTAGGGAACGACCTTGTGGCCCTCGTACAGCCGCCCCGCCTTCCAGACCTCGGCGAGCGACCACCAGACCGACTCGATGTACTCGTTGGTCAGCGTGAAGTAGGCGTCGTCGGTGTCGATCCAGAAGCCGATCCGATCGGTCAGCCGGTTCCACTCCTCGATGTAGGTGACCACCGATTCGCGACAGCGCCGGTTGAACTCGGCGACGCCGAAGCGCTCGATCTCCTCCTTGGTCGACAGACCGAGCTCGCGCTCGATCTCCAGCTCGACCGGCAGCCCGTGGCAGTCCCAGCCCGCCTTGCGGTCCACCGAGTAGCCGCGCATGGTCTTATAGCGCGGGAACACGTCCTTGAAGATGCGCGCGAGTACGTGATGGGAGCCGGGCCGTCCGTTGGCGGTCGGCGGGCCCTCGAAGAAGACGAAACGCTCCGCACCCTCGCGCTGACGCATCGATTCGGCAAACACGTCTCGCTCCCGCCAGCGCTCGAGAACCCGCTCCTCGAGCTCGGGGAAGGACTGACGCGGATCGACAGGGGAAAGCGGCTTGCTCACGGCCGCTGACTCTATTTACCGGGTGGCGTCGGGCGAACTTACGCCCCTAGAACGGTGTGGCACGCTCGCAGCTCGCACCACTGTCCTGACCTGAGCCGCCATCGCATTTGTCCTCGTCCGGTCCGCCGTCGAGGAAATCGCGGCCCTCGCCGCCGACCAGATCGTCAGAGCCACGGCCGCCCAGGAGCCGATCGTCGTCGTCGTTGCCCTCAAGGAGGTCGTCGCCGTCCCCACCGAGCAGGGTGTCGGCACCGGCGCCGCCACGGATAGTGTCTGCCCCAGGGCCGCCCGAGAGACGATCGTCGCCGTCATCGCCCACGATCCGGTCGTCGCCGGACCCGCCACAGACCTGGTCCTTCCCGGCGAGACCGCGGATCTCATCCTCACCGCCGAGCCCGTGGATCACGTCGACCCCGGGGGTGCCGCGCAGCTCGTCCGCGGACTCGGTTCCGATGACCGTCGGCGTCAACGAGCAGGGGTCGGTCGGTGGGGGCGGCGGGTCGGGATCCGGGTCCGGATCGAGATCCGGGTCGGGTTTGCTCCTGTCCTTCTTGACGAGGAAGTGGACCTTCGCGGCCTTTCCGTAGTTGCCGGCGTTGTCGAGGGCGCGCACGCGGAAGCGATGCTCCCCGGGCTTCATCGACTCCGGCCCGTAGGGCGAGCTGCAGAGCGTGTACTTCGAGCCGTCGAGCTTGCAGCGGAACATCACTCCGGACTCACTCGAGGTGAAGGAGAAGCGAACCGCACGCTGCCCGACGGCCCGGCGCTTGCCGGCCTTGGTGCCCTTCTTGGCCTCCCTGGGACCGCTCGTGATTCGAACCGCCGGGCCTGTCGTGTCAACGGTGAACGAAGTCTCCGCGGGACTCGGATCCTCGACATCGCCACCGGCGACCGCGGCAACCGAGAAACGGTGCTCTCCGTCGCGCAGCGCGGGAGCGGTGAACGAGCCCGAGTCGCAGGGCCGAGCCGTTCCGCCGTCGATCCGGCAGACGAACTCGACCCCGGCGGTGGTCGAGCTGAAGCGGAAAGTGGGGCTGTCGTCCTTGATCACGCCGCTGACCAGCGGAGGCTCGAGGGTGGTATCCGGGGGATCGGGCCTCGGGGTGGGCGTCGTGGTGGTCGGGGTGGTGGTAGTGGTAGCCGGGGGCGGAGACGAGACCATGAACGATCGGCCGGCCGGGCTTTGATCCTCATTGCCCGCGCGGTCGCGGGCGACAACCTGGAAGACGTGAGCCCCGTTCGAGAGATTGTCGACCGTGAGCGGGGAGCCGCAGCTCTGGAACGCGGCCGAGTCGATCCGGCACCTGAACGTCGATCCAGATTCGCTGGAGCTGAAGCCGAACGTCGCCGATCGGCTCGTGATCGTGCCAGACGGGCCAC
Organism: Thermoleophilaceae bacterium; assembly: GCA_013698335.1. Classification (GTDB taxonomy): domain Bacteria; phylum Actinomycetota; class Thermoleophilia; order Solirubrobacterales; family Thermoleophilaceae; genus JACCVG01. The sequence goes on along the minus strand of JACCVG010000243.1, from coordinate 12,092 downwards.
TGTCGATCGTCGTCTCCGGCGCGGTCAAATCGACGGTGAACGCCGGGTAGTCCGCAGCGTTACCGGCCCCCGAGCGCCCGATCCCCCGTACGGCGAAAGTGTGCGACCCCGCCGCCAGCGGGCGAGTGTCGAAGGGTGATACGCACGACGCGAAAGACGCGCCGTCGACGCTGCACTGGAAGTTGCTCGTGTCGGAGGAGGAGAAGGTGAAGCGCGGCGTCGAATCATCGGTCGGGTTAGGCGGGCCCGAGTCGATCCTCACGACCGGCGTGAATACGTCTGCTGTAGCCCCGGCCGGAAGACTCAGCGCCGCAGTTGCGGCGACCAGGAGAAGCAGCGTGGTGCGTAGCAACCTCACGGCACCCCGATCGCTCTGTCGCAGTCGTCGCCCTTGGCCGTGTCCTTGCCACCACCGCCGTCGCAGAGGTCACTACCCGAGCCCGCCTCGAGACGGTCCTTGCCGCTGCCGCCTTGGAGCCGATCATCGCCGGCGCCGCCCTTGAGCTTGTCGGGACCGCCGCCGCCATCCAACTCGTCGGCCCCGTCGCCGCCATCGAGCTTGTCGGCGGCCTTGCCCCCGCGAGTCCGGTCGTCACCGAGCTCGCCGCGCAGCCTGTCCGAACCGCCCCTCCCGTTGACGAGGTCATCGCCGGCACCCGCACAGACGCGGTCGTCCCCCTCGCCGGAATCGATCACGTCGTTTCCGTCGCCTCCGACGATCACGTCCGAGTTCGCCGTCCCGGTCAGCTGGTCGGGGCCGCTCGTACCGACGATCGTTGCAGGCTGACCGGCACATGTCGGCCCCTGCGGCGGCCCGCCGCCGCCGACCGCGACGGTGAAATTGCGCGTCGCCGGGCTCGACTCACGGTTGCCTGAAGCGTCGGTGGCGCGGACACTGAACGAATGACTTCCGAGACTCAACGTCGGAGTCGTGAACGGCGAGGCGCAAGCACTGAAGCTCTCCCCGTCGATCGCGCAGCTGAACTGGGCACCGGCCTCGTCGGCGGTGAAGCTGAACGTCGGTGTCGTGTCGCCGGTGGTGGATCCCTCGGCCGGTCCACCGGAGATCGATGTCTGAGGAGCGCGGTCGTCGCCCATCGGCGGCACGACAACCCTGAAGTCGCGGCGCGCCGGCGGACCGGAGCCGCCGAGGAAATTGAGGCCAAGGACCTCGAAGCTGTGCGCACCGGTCGAGAGCTTCGGAGTGGTGAATGGAGAGCGGCAGGCGGCGAAGGCTCCGACATCCACGCGGCACTGGAACGCTCCGGTGTCGGGCGAGCTGAAGGTGAAGGTCGGCGTGTCGTCGGGCGTCTCACCGTCGGGCCCGCCCGTGATCGAGGTTTCCGGGGCCAGGAGGCTGGCCGAGGCCGCCCCCGGGAAGGCCAGTCCGAGCACGCAGAGCAACGCGATCAGAGTCGCGCGCAGCAACTGAAGCGAAGCCGGTGGCGTCGCGTTGAGGGAACGTTGATTCACGATGCGTGGGGTGCCCGCCCGGCCCCGATGACCTTAGAGAGTCTCCCCGGGGACCGCAACCAGAACCGCCGCTGACCCGCGGCACAGCGCGAGAAGGCGTGAACGCCGCCGGCCTACGCGGCGTCGAGCTTGCGGCAGAGCTGGGTGAGCGAGCGCTTCTCGGTCTCGTCGAGGCGCGCAAACGCCAGTGCGACCCGGCGTGTGTGATCAGGAAAGACCCGCTCGACCAAGTCTGCGCCTGCCGGGGTCAGCAGCACGACCACAGCCCGGCCGTCGCGCTCATGACGGCGGCGTTGAAGCAGGCCGCGGCCCTCGAGCGTGGCCGTCACCTCGGTTGCGTTCGCCTTGCTCCAGCGCAGCCGGCGGCGCAAGGTCCGCAGCTCCAGGCGGCCGCCCGCGGTGGTGAGGACGACGAGCGCGGAGAAGCCCGCGGCCGAGACGCCCTGGGCCTCCAATTCGGCGCTCAGAGCCCGGCGCAGCGACGATTCCGCTCGCAGCAGGGCCTCGAGCGCCCGGTGCGCCAGCGGATCTCCCACCTCCAACGGGGCCATCTCGGGAGCGTACGGTCGACCGCGGACGGGTCGGCTCAGATTCCAATGGTGCTTTTCCCTCGTCCAGGGCGGCAAGAGGGACCAACGCGCCGGTGGGACCTAGGATCCCGAGATGGTCCGGGCCGTTTCCCTACTCACTACCCTTGCGCTAACGGGCTGTGCGCGTGGCGATGCCGAGCTGCCCACCGCGTGTCTCGCGGACGCCGGCGTGATCCGCAGCGCGCTAGCGGCGGCTCCCGGACCGGTGCGCCTCGAAGGCGGCGTGCCGCTCTCGGCCTGCCTCGACAGGACCGCCGGGCCCGCCGAGGTCCAGAACGTGGGCGCTGTCTATTTGGAGGTGGCGACTGATCTGGCCAGCGTTGGGCGGCGAGGGTCCGACGCACCCGAGGTCGCGCAGCTCGCCTATCTCGTCGGCGCCGTCGAGCGCGGGGCGGATGGCTCGGGTGGAGTCTACGACGAGCTCGAACGTCGTCTCCAGCTCGAGCTGAGCGGGGTTGCCCGCGGATCCCAGCTCTACAAGGAAGGGCTGGAAGCAGGACGCACAGGCGGCTGAGCGTGGATAGCCTGGATCGGAGTGGTCCAGCGATCTGAAGGAGATCTGGCTTGAGTCAGGAACTGTGGGGCGCGGAGACGCGCAAGGCCGTCGACAACTTCCCGGTTTCGGGCGAGCCCGTGCCGATCGCGGTGATCAGGATGCTCGGTCGGATCAAGGCCGCCGCCGCCCGCGTCAACGCCGATCTCGGCCTGCTCGACTCCGAGATCGCCGGCCGGATCGCCGCCGCGGGCGATGCGATCGCCGCCGGGGAGCACGACGCGCAGTTCCCGGTCGACGTCTTCCAAACCGGATCCGGCACCTCGTCCAACATGAATACCAACGAGGTGATCGCGAGCCTCGCCGAAGGCGCCCACGCCAACGATCACGTCAACATGGGTCAGTCCTCCAACGACGTCTTCCCCTCGGCGGTCCACCTCGCGGCCGTCGCCGAGGTCCGGGGGTCGCTCGACCCCGCGCTCGCCAAGCTCGAGACCGCCTTCGCCAAGCAGGCGGATGCCTTCGCCGACATCGTCAAGTCCGGGCGCACCCATCTGATGGATGCCGTCCCGGTGACCCTCGGTCAGGAGTTCGCGGGCTACGCGGCACAGATCCGCCTCGGGCGCCGCAGGCTGGACGACGCGCTCCCGCGAGTCGCCCAGATCCCGCTCGGCGGGACGGCGACCGGCACCGGCCTGAACACCCACGCGGAGTTTGCCGCGCGCGCGAGGGAACTGCTCGCCGAGGCCACCGGGGGACCGGTGCTCGCGCCCGAAGATCCGTTCGAAGCCCAGGGAAACCGCGACGCGCTGGTCGAGCTATCGGGCGTCCTCAAGGTCATCGCCGTCTCGCTGACGAAGATCGCCAACGACATCGCCTGGATGGGATCGGGCCCGCGTGCCGGCCTCGCCGAGCTGTTCCTCCCGGAGCTCCAGAAGGGCTCCTCGATCATGCCCGGCAAGGTCAACCCGGTGATCCCGGAGGTCGTCCTGCAGGTAGCGGCGCAGGTGATCGGCAACGACACCGCGATCACGATCGGCGGAACGCAGGGTAACTTCGAGCTCAACGTCCGGATCCCGCTGATCGCGCGCAACCTGCTCCAGTCGATCGCGCTGCTGAGCTCCGCCTCGACGCTGTTCGCCGACAAGTGCGTCGCCGGCATCGAGGCCAACGAGGCGATGACGACGCGGCACGCCGAGGCGACGCTCGCTTCGGCCACGGCGCTCAACCCCCACATCGGCTACGACAAGGCCACCGAGGTCGTCCAGACGGCCGTCAAGACCGACAAGACAGCGCGCGAGGTCGCCCGTGAGATGGGCGTCGAGGAGTCGGTGCTCGATGAGGCGCTCGACCTGCGCAAGATGGCCCGCGGGAGCGGCGCTTGATCAAACCGGCGACGCCGGTGCTCGACGGGGTCCGCGCGGGCCTCCGGCCTTTGCTGCCATCCGATCGCGACGCCGTCCGGAGCTTGTTGCTCGAGCCCGAGGTCGCCCGCTGGTGGCCGGCGGACACGCCCGGTCATCCCGAGGCGGAGATTTACGACGGAGGCGACGAATGGCCTTCCTTCGGTTGGGCGATCGTTGAGGCGGGCTCGGATCCGCTGATCGGAATCCTGCTGGTCGAGGAGACGATCGAACCGCAGTACCGCTGCGCGGGGATTGATCTGTCCCTGACGACGAGGGCCCAAAGCCGCGGACTCGGCCCCGAGGCGATCGGGCTCGCGATCGCTTGGCTCTGCGCCGAACGGGGTCACCACCGGATCACGATCGATCCCGACGCCGGCAACGCACGCGCCATCCGTGCCTACGAGAAGGTCGGCTTCGAACCGGTCGGCGTGATGCGCGCGTACTCGACGCTGCCCACCGGCGAGCATCGCGACGGGCTGTTCATGGAGCTGATCCGCGTGCCACCTAATCCAGGTTGATCGCGATGTACTTCGTCTCGAGGTACTCGTTGATCCCCTCGGCGCCGCCTTCGCGGCCGAAGCCGGATTGCTTGACCCCGCCGAACGGGGCGGCGGCGTTGGAGACCATGCCCTGGTTGAGGCCGATCATCCCGGTGTCGAGCCGCTCGCAGACACGCAGGGCGCGCTTGACATCGCGCGTGTAAAGGTAGGAGACGAGGCCGAACTCGGTTCGGTTGGCCGCCGCGACGGCCTCGTCCTCGTCAGCGAAGGTCGCGATCGGGGCGACCGGGCCGAAGATCTCTTCTCGCAGGAGGTCGGCGTCGTCGGGAACGCCGGCCAGCACGGTCGGCTCGTAGAAGTAGCCGGGTCTGTCGATCGCTGAGCCGCCGACGATCGCCTCGGCGCCCTTGGCCATAGCGTCCTCGACCAAGCTGGCGACCTTCGAGCGCTGATCGTCGTCGATCAGCGGACCGATGTCGACACCGTCCTCGGTCCCACGCCCGACCTCCAGCGACCGGAATCGCGCGGCGAGCTTCTCGGTGAATTCATCGGCGACCGACTCGGCGACGTGGAAGCGGTTGGCGGCCGTGCACGCCTCGCCGACGTTGCGCAGCTTGGCGATCATCGCGCCCTCGACGGCCTCGTCGATCTCGGCGTCCTCGAAGACCACGAAGGGCGCGTTGCCACCGAGCTCCATCGAGAGCCGCAGCAGCTGCTCGGAGGCCTGCGCCATCAGGGTGCGGCCGACCTCGGTCGAGCCGGTGAAGGAGAGCTTGCGCAGCCGCTCGTCGGAGATCAGCGGCGCCATCAGATCTCCCGATGAGGATCCGGTGAGGACGTTCAACACTCCATCGGGGAGACCGGCCTCGGTCAGGATCCCGGCCAGCGCGAGCATCGAGAGCGGGGTCTGCTTCGCGGGTTTGACGACCATCGTGCAGCCGGCGGCGATCGCCGGACCGATCTTGCGCGTGCCCATCGCCGCCGGGAAGTTCCAGGGCGTGATCAGCAGGCACGGACCGACCGGCTGGCGCATCACGAGCATCCGGCCCTGGCCCGTCGGCGCAGTCGCGTAGCGGCCCTCGATCCGGACGGCCTCCTCGCTGAACCAGCGCAGGAACTCGGCCGCGTAGGTGATCTCGGCCTTCGACTCGGCGAGCGACTTGCCCATCTCGAGCGTCATCAGGAGCGCGAGCTCGTCGGCGCGCTCGGTCATCTGCTCAAAGGCACGGCGCAGGATCTCTCCTCGTTCGCGCGGGGGATGGGAACCCCATTCGGCCTGGGCCTCGGCCGCGGCGCTGAGCGCCGCGAGCGCGTCATCGGGGGTCGCGTCGGCGACCTCACAGAGCTGCTCGCCGGTCGCAGGGTCCTCGACGCCCAGCGTCGCGGCAGCCGCTCCATCGCGCCATTGGCCGCCAATGAGCAACTGCTTCGGCGCGGCGTCGAGAACTTGCTGCTCATCAGGCGTGCTGCCCACAGGCGTCACCTTCCCCTACCGTCGGCACGAGAACCAGACTGGGGGACCATTGCACCGTTTGACGAACCTCGAAACCGAGCGGCTCGTCGGAGAGCCGGTCGAAGAGCGGCATCGCGCGGCCGCGATCGAGCTGTTCGGTGACCCGCGCGTCGCTGCGTGGATCTGGCCGGGCGAGTTCGACGGGCCGCGCTCGGAAGCGCAGGCGGACGAGATCCTCGAGCGGTTCCGAGCCCACTGGGCCGACCACGGCTTCGGCTGGTGGTGGCTGCGCGAGCGGGCGACCGATGAGCTGGTCGGCGAGGTCGGTCTGCAGTGGACGACGATCGAGGGAGCCGCGATGGTCGAGGTCGGCTGGACCCTCTTCCCGCGCTCCTGGGGCCACGGTTTTGCCACCGAAGGCGCACGCGCCGCGCTCGAGTTCGGATTCGAGGGTGCGGGGCTCGAGTCGATCGTTGCTCTGACGCTCGAGGAGAACCACGCCTCGCGACGGGTGATGGAGCGGCTCGCGATGGTCTTCGAGCGGCCCTGTATCCACGCCGGCTTCCCCCACGTCCTCTACCGGTGCGAGCGGCAACCACCCCCGATCGCCGTCTAGCGCGACAACTCGCCCACGAGGGCAAACCTCGCGCGCGCATGACCCCGGTGAGGTCTAGTCTCAGCCGATGACGGCAATCGAGGTTCAGGGGCTCGAGCGGGAGTTCAAGGGCGGTGTGAAGGCCGTCCAGGGGATCGACCTCGCGGTCGGTGAGGGGGAGATCTACGCCTTCCTCGGACCCAACGGCGCGGGGAAGACGACGACCGTCCGGATGCTGACCACGCTGCTGCGGCCGACCGGAGGGCGCGCGCTCGTCGCCGGCCACGACGTCGCGAAGGAAGCCGCCGCCGTCCGTCGCCAGATCGGGGTCGCGCTCCAGGAGGCGGCCCTCGACCCTTTGATGAGCGGCCACGAGCTGATGCGGTTGCAGGCGACACTTCACGGCCTCCCGCGCGCCGAAGGGCGGCGGCGAGCCGACGCGCTCGTCGAGCGGGTTGGCCTCGGCTATGCGAAGGACCGTCGGGTCGGGACCTACTCCGGTGGGATGCGGCGACGGCTCGACCTCGGCATGGCTCTCGTCCACGAGCCGCGCGTGCTGTTCCTCGACGAGCCGACTACCGGGCTGGACCCCTCCAGCCGCGCGGCGATCTGGGACGAGGTCCGACGTCTCAACGACGAGGGCACGACCGTTTTCCTGACGACCCAGTACCTCGAGGAGGCCGACCAGCTCGCCGACCGCGTCGGGATCATCGACGACGGGCGGATGGCGATCGAGGGGACCCCGGCGGCGCTGAAGGCCCAGGTCGGCCAGCCCCACCTCGATGTCTGCCTGACCGACGGCGCGAACGACCACGCCGAGGGCGTGCTCGCGCGGTTCGGCGAGGTCCGCCCGGGCATCGAGGGTGTCCACTTCCAGGTGACGCTCGCCGGCGGCGCCGGCGACATTGCGCCGGTCGTGCGCGCGCTCGACGAAGCCGGGCTCGCGGTCGCTCAGCTCAACCTCGTCAACCCGACCCTCGACGACGTCTTCCTCGCCGAGACCGGCCGCCATCTCGAGGGTGATCAGGACACCGGCGAGGTCGCGGCGCTGAGCCTCGAGAGCGGCTAGTGCGGGCCGAGCTGCGGGCGATCGGGGCGCTCGGCGCGCGTTCGATCCGCAACACCTTCCGCTACCCCCGCTACCTCGGGCCGATCCTGATCTTCCCGACTCTGTTCCTCGCCGTGAACACCGGCGGCGCGGGCGGTGCGATCGACCTGCCCGGATTTCCGGAGGTGCACGGGTTCCTCGACTTCCAGCTCGCCGCGGGGATCCTTCAGGCGTCGCTGCTCGCAGCCGTGATGGGAGGGACAGGGCTCGCGCTCGACATCGAGCTCGGCTTCACCGATCGGCTGCTCGCGGCCCCGATCCGGCGGCCGACGATCGTCCTCGGCAGGCTGGCGGCGACCTTCGCGCTCGGCATGTTCGCCGCAATCTGGTTTCTCGCGATCGGCTTCGCGTTCGGCGCGATCGTTAAGGGCGGCGTACTCGGCGTGATCTTCGTGATCTTGTTCGGCGGGTTGACCGCGACGGCGTTCGGCGGAATCGCATCGGCGATCGCGCTCAAGAGCGGGACGGCGAGCGTCGTCCAGGGGATGTTCCCGCTCGTCTTCGTGATTCTTTTCGTCTCCTCCGCGTTCTTCCCCGCCGAGCTGATGCAGGAGCCCTCGCAGACGATCGCCCACTACAACCCGGTCAGCCTGGTCGCCACCGGCATCCGCGGACCGGTCGTCTCCGGTTTGCGCGCGAGCGACACGCTCGACGGGCTGCTTGGGCTGGCGATCATCGGCGGCCTCGGCTTCGTCCTGAGCGCCTGGGGCCTGCGCGCGCGACTGAGGGCGAGCTGATGTCAGCGCTGGCACTCGAGCTGAGCACGATCGGCGTTCTCATGCGACGCGCGCTCAACGAGATCCTGCGCGTGCCAGGCGCGGCGATCCCCGGGATCCTCGCGCCGTCGCTGTTCATGCTCGGGCTGACAGGAGCCTTCGGCGCCCTGACCGAACTGACGGGCTTCTCGACCGAGAGCTACATCTCTTTCATCCTGCCCGTCTCGCTGATGCAAGCGGCTGGGTTCGCCGGCGCCGCGACAGGCGTCAACACGGTGCGCGACATCGAGCTGGGCTGGTTCGATCGCCTCTATCTGGCTCCCACGCCGCGGCCGGCTTTACTCGCGGGAATCGTGCTCTCAGCGGGCTTTCGTGCGCTGCTGCCGATGACGGCGGTGCTGGCGATCGGGCTGCTGCTCGGCGCTCACTGGCCCGGGGTACCCGGTCTGCTGATCGCGATCCTGCTCGCGCTGACCTTCAGCGCGGTCTCGGCCTCCTGGACCGTGGGGCTCGCGCTGAGATTTCGCACGCAAGCCGCCGCGCCGTTGATGCAGGCGTCGATGTTCATCGCCGTCCTGTTCACGACCTCTTACGCACCGCTCGAATTGCTGACCGGCTGGCTCCAGACGGTCGCGAGCATCAACCCTGTGACCCAGGTGGTCGAGGGGGTGCGCCAGGGGTTCGTCGAAGGCGTCAGCTTCGCCGGGACCTGGCCGGCGCTGGTCGTGCTCGCCGTGCTGCTCGGCCTGACGTTCGCGTTCGCCCTGCGCGGCCTGGCAACGACGGGCAGGTAGCCCGCCGGGCCTTCAGGGCGTGAAGCGGACGGTCATTACCTCGCCGTCGGCGATCGCGTAGTCGCGTCCCTCGATCCGGAGGGTCCCTCGCTCGCGAGCCTGCGAGTAACCGCCGGCGTCGACCAGCTCGCGCCAGCCGATGATCTCGGCGCGCACGAACCCCCGCCCGATGTCGGTGTGAATCTTCCCGGCGGCCCCCTGGGCACTCGTCCCCCGCGGGATTGCATAGCCGCGCGCCTCCTTGGCCTCGCCGGCGGTGAAGAACGAGATCAGGTCGAGCAGCTCGAAGGCCCCTTTGACGAGCGCCTCGAGCGCATCGTCCTCGACGCCCATCTCCGCCCGCATCGCGGCCGCATCCTCGGGATCGAGCTCGGCGAGCTCGGCCTCCACGCGCGAGCTGACGGCAACCGCCGAGCCCCCAGCCGCGGCCGCGTACTCGGCGACGGCGTCCGGAATTGCGCCGTCGCCCTCGGAGACGTTGGCGACGAACAGCACGGGCTTGGAGGTCAACGGCTGGAGGTTGCGCATCGCATCGGGCGCCGCGGCGGGTGGCGGTACCGAGCGCGCCGGCCTCCCCGCCCCGAGCGCTTCAACCAGCTCCCGGAGCCACGCCTCCTCGGCGATCGCGGCGCTGTCGCCTGACTTCGCCTGCCTTCGCACCCGCTCGACGCGGCGCTCGGCCTGCTCGAGATCGGCGTACAGCAGCTCGGCCTCGATCGTCTCGAGGTCGGCGATCGGGTCGACGCGGCCGTCTGGGTGGATCACGTTGTCGTCGTCATGGGCGCGGACCACGTGGAGAATCGCGTCGGTCTCGCGGATGTTGGCGAGGAACTGGTTGCCGAGCCCCTCACCCTCATGCGCGCCGCGGACGAGCCCCGCGATGTCATGGACCTCGAGCGTGTCGTAGGTGATCTCGCTGGAGCCGATCGCCTCCGCGATCGCGTCGAGGCGCGCGTCGCGCACCGGGACGATCGCGACGTTCGGCTCGACCGTAGTGAACGGGTAGTTCGCCGCCTCGGCGCCCGCACTCGTGAGCGCGTTGAACAGCGAGCTCTTGCCCGCGTTGGGCATGCCGACGATCCCGACCTTCATCGGACGAACCTCGCCAGCGCCGTCCCGAAGGCGGCTCCGGCCACGACGTCGGAGGGGTAGTGGACGCCGAGGTAGGGGCGAGTCGCGGCGATCGCCGTGGCCAGCACGTAGAGCGGCGCGCGGGACAGGCTGCGCGAGAGCAGTCTCGCGGCGAGAAACGAGGTCGTCGCATGGGCCGAGGGGTAGGACAGGCGCGAGACGGTCGGGGTCAGATATGGGTGGTCGTCGGGCCCGGGGCGCGCGCGGCGTACGGCTAGCTTGACGGCGTAGTTGGGGAGCGTCGCGAGGGGGACGGCGAGCGCAGCGGTGAATCGAGAGCCGCGCTGAGCCGGATCGCCGAGCAGACCGCTCGTCAAGGCGATCCCGGCCCAGACGGCACCCCACTCGCCGGTGAGTGCGAGGCTCTGAGCGGCCCGCTCGGCGGCCGGGGCGTGGCCCCGCGTCCGCATCAGGCGCAGAAGCCCCAGGTCGAGAGCCCGCAGCATTGACAGTCGGGGCTTAGAAGCCGACTTTGTTCTGATCCGTGTCGAGCCGCAGGTAGACGACGCGGCCCAGGTCCAGCGAGACGCCGGAATCCTCGGCCTTGACCTCGTGCCAGCCACCCGAGTCCTTCTCGAGCGCCTTGCGCAGCGAGTCGTACTCGCCCTGCTGGAGGCGGACGGTCAGCGTCTGGCCGCCGGTGAAGCCGATGTCGACCCGTGCCGCGGCCATCAGTGGCTCGGCTCCACGAGCTCGGTCAAGACCCCGCCGGTCGACTTGGGGTGGAGGAAGGCGACCCGGCTGTTCTGGATTCCGCTGCGCGGGTGCTCGTCGATCAGCCGAAAGCCCGCGTCGCGCGCGCTCGAGAGCGCAGAGTCGATGTCGGCGGTCTGGTAAGCGACGTGGTGCATGCCGGGGCCGTTGCGCGCGAGGAACTTCGCCACACCGCTGTCGGGCCCGGTCGGCCGGAGCAGTTCGACGTGCCCGTCGCCGATCTCGAGCAGAACGGCCTCGACACCGAACGCCTCGACGGTCTCGCGGTGCTGCTCGCGCATCTCGAAACGGTCGCGGTACAGCTCGATCGCGCCATCGAGATCCTCGACGGCGACGCCGATGTGGTCAATGCGCCCGAACACGGCGGGGAGTCTAGCCACCGAACGCTTCCGGCAGGCGATCGGGCCGTAGGCGAGAATGCCGGGGTGGATCAACTGTTCGACGAAGATCAGGACGGACGTCGCGCCGCACCCACGGCGGCGGGCGCCGATCAGCCGCTAGCCGTTCGCATGCGCCCCGCGAGCCTCGAGGAGCTGACCGGCCAGCAGCACCTGCTCGGCGAGGGCTCCGCGCTGCGCCGAGCGATCGAGGTCGGACATCCCCACTCGATGATTCTTCACGGGCCGCCGGGCGCGGGCAAGACGACCATCGCACGGCTCGCCGCGGCCGCCGCACCAGGCGCCTATGAGGAACTCTCTGCAGTTAGCGCGGGTAAGGCCGACGTTCGCGCCGTGCTCGACCGGGCTGCACATCGCCGGACAAACGGTTCGCCGCCGACCGTCCTGTTCCTCGACGAGATCCACCGCTTCAACAAGGCCCAGCAGGACGCGCTGCTACCGGCGGTCGAGGAGGGGCTGATCGTGCTGATCGGGGCGACCACGGAGAACCCCTACTTCGAGGTCAACTCGGCGCTCATCTCGCGCTGCCGCGTCTACGAGCTGAAGCCCCTCGGCGATGCCGACGTTCACGCGCTCCTCGATCGCGCGCTCGTCGACGAGCGCGGCATTCCCGACCATCCGCCGGTCGACCCCGAGGCGCTCGACTTCCTGGCCGCACGCGCGGCCGGCGATGCGCGCAGCGCGCTCGCCGCGCTCGAGCTGGCCGCGAGCACCGCCGCGC
>JACCVG010000239.1 GCA_013698335.1 Thermoleophilaceae bacterium | reverse complement strand
GATCGACTATCCGCTGGTCGATCTCGCCGCCCGCCTGGATCAACGGCGCCAGTTCGGGGCAGGGAACGGCGTGCAGCTCGATGTCGGGCGCGACTGAAGCGAGGGCGCGCGCATAGGCGCCGCTGGCGACGGTCGCCACTGTCGCGAGGAGGCCGACGGCGCGATTGGTGCTAGCCGCGGCGGCCAAGCGGGCCTCCGGGCCGACGACGGTGACCAGTCCGACCCGGCCGGCCAGCTCCCGCTCGAGCGTCTCGCGAGCCGCGGCGGTCGCCGAGTTGCAGGCGACCACGAGCAGCTTCGCGCCGCGCTCGAGGAGCTGGTCCGAGAGCTCGCGCGCGAAGCCGATCAGCTCGTCCCGGTCACGATCTCCGTACGGGAACCGGGCGGTGTCGCCAAGGTAGACGAAGTCCTCATGCGGGAGCGAAACGAGGCATTCGTGCAGGACGGTGAGCCCCCCGATGCCGGAATCGAAGACTGCGATCGGCAACTCGCGGCCGGGAGCGGGCATCGCGGCCATGTTCCCAGACCCGCAGCCGGGGCCCTAAGCTCCGGCCGATGGAATCCGGAATCTCCCGTGCGCGACTCAATGCCGACCCATGCGAGCGATTCGTGGCGCTGCGGCGCGAACTGGGCGTCAGCAGCTTCGGCATCAACCAGATGGCCCTGGCGCCCGGCCAACGCGGTCGGATCCATCGACACGAGCGTCAGGAAGAGGTCTACCTGGTGCTCGAGGGGGCACTGACGCTCTTGGTCGAGGGCGAGGAGAACGTCTTCGAAGCCGGCGAGCTGGTACGGATCGGGCCGGAGGTGCGGCGGCAGCTGGTCAACGCTGGGTCCGAGAAGGTCGTCCTGCTCGCACTCGGGGGCTCGGAGCCGCACAACGGGCGAGACGGGGTCGCCTATACCGACTGGGAAGCCGGCGAAGGTGCCCCGCCCCAGGAAGTGCCGCTGCCCGAGAACCTGTCGGCCGACTAGAACTTCACGCGCGTCACGGCCTGCTTGATCTTCTGCAGGATCGCTTCGCCGAGCACCTCACCTTCCTGAGTATCGAAGCCGCCCAAACCGGCTACGACGCCGGCCATGACCAGCGCGACAAGCAGGATCAGCGCGACGTATTCCACCGTCCCCTGCCCGATCTGCTCAGCCAGCCTACGGCCGGCCGCGTGCGCCCGGATCGCGATCCATTCGAACGTCTCGACCATCTCGTCCCCCCTTGTTGCTTGCCCGAAGATCGTCGATTGGCGCGCGCGACGGGTGGGCGCGCTCGTACGACGAGTCGGACGGCGGGTAGCACGAACGTTCGTCGCGAAGGGCCGCTGCGCCTAAGCAGCTACCAGGTATCCACGAACCGCCGTCCGCGACCCGTCTCGCGTGATGACGAGGACGCGGTGGCGAGTGTCGCGCTGATCAGCGCGCGCGTCTCGGCGGGATCGATTACGTCGTCGATCTCGAACAGCTGAGCAGCGTTGAGCGCCTTCGCGTTGGCTTCGGCGGCGCTCGTGGTCTCCCGGACGCGTCGCTCGCGCTCCCCCTCGTCGGTGATCGCCTCGAGTTCCCTGCGCAGCGCGAAGCGTACGGCGCCCTCGAGGCCCATCGGCCCGAGGTGCGCGCTCGGCCAAGCGACGCACAGCGCAGGCTCATGCAGGCTCCCGCCCGCCATCGCCTGGGCTCCGAGGCCGTAGCCGCGACGGAGGATCACGGCAATCAGCGGAACGGTCAGCGCCGCCCCGGCGACGAGCATCCGCGAGGCGCGCCGGACGAGACTCTCGGCCTCCGCCGCCGCGCCCACCATGTAGCCGGGCGTATCGATCAGCGAGATGACCGGGAGGTCGAACGCCTCGCAGAGCTGCAGGAAGCGCGCCGCCTTGTCGGACGCGGCAGCTGTGATCGCGCCCGCCATGACGAGCGTGTTGTTGGCGAGGATCCCGACCGGCCGCCCCTCGATCCGAGCGAGGACCGTGACCATCTCGGGCGCAAAACTCTCACGCAGCACGGTGACCGAGCCCTCGTCGGCGAGCGTCTGGATGATCGGGGTGACCTTGTAGGCACGACGGCCGCGTTCCGGGATCAGGTCGCGCAGCTGCGTCTGGTCGGCGACCGTGCCCGGGGCAATCGCTCCCTGGAAGTAACCGATCAGCCGTTTGCTCACGGCGACCGCCTCAGCTTCGTCGGCGACGACGACATCGACCACCCCGTTCGGGGCCTGGACGCCGATCGGGCCGACATCGTCGGCCTCGACCTCGCCGAGCCCGCCCCCGGCGATCATCACCGGCCCGCCCATACCGATCGAGGAATCCTCGGTTGCGACGATCAAGTCCGAGCAGCCGGCGATCACCGCGTTTCCGGCGAAACAGCGGCCCTTGACGATCGCGATCCGCGGAACCTTCCCGGAGAGTCCGGCCCAGAGAGCGAACGCGCGCACCTCCAGCGCGGAGACGACCGGGATGTCGGTGTCGCCCGGCCGTCCGCCGCCCCCCTCGGCGAAGAACACGGTCGGCAGCCGCATGCGATCGATCAGCTCGAAGAGCCGATCCTTCTTCCGATGGCCGAGCGCGCCCTGGGTCCCGGCGAGGACCGTGTAGTCGTAGGAGAGCACCGCACAAGCGCTGCGCCCTTCTCCGACGAGATCGCCGTTGATACGCGCGGTCCCCGCCACCAGGCCATCGGCAGGTGTCCTCGACAAGAGCTCCTCGAGGTCGCGCCGACTCCGCTGGGCGGCGATCGCGAATCGCCCGTACTCGACGAACGATCCCTCGTCCACGAGGTCGGCGATGTTCTCCCGCGCCGTCCGTCCGCCGCCCGCGTGCCTGCGCGCGACCGCCTCGCCACGCGCCGCGTCCTCGGTCAGCGCCGCTCGCCGCCGCAGCTCGGTCAGGTCCTCACGGATCGAGTTGTCATCTCCCATCGGGCCGGCACGAGTATCCCCCGCGTCCCACCGTCGCCGCGCCGTGGCACCTGGCAACCTTGATCGCCATGGCCCGCCCACTGCTGCTTGCCGACGCCCCGTTCCTCCTCTACCGGGCCTTCTACGCCCTGCCGAAGAAGATCACCGGGAGCGACGGCAAGCCGGTCAACGCCCTGCTGGGGAGCGTCAACGCGATCATGGCGGCCGCAGAGGAGCACGACGCCCGGGCGGTCGTCGCGTGCTTCGGCCCGGACGCGGCCCCCTACCGCGTCGAGCTCTACGCCGGCTACCACGCCGAACGGCCGCCGATGCCGGCCGAACTGGCGCGGCAATGGGATCAGGCGCCCGCGCTCTACGCAGCGCTCGGCTGGCTCGTCGCCGAACGCGAAGAGCTCGAGGCCGATGACCTGCTCGGCGCGTATGCGACCGCGGAGGTCGAAGCCGGCGGCGAGGCGCTGATCTTCACCGGCGATCGCGACATGTTCCAGTGCGCGCGCGAGGGAGTGCGCGTCCTGTTGACCGCGCGCGGTGGTCCGCAGCTGCTCGACGCGGCCGAGGTCGAGAGCCGCTATGGCGTGCCGCCGGCACTCGTTCCCGACTTCATCGCGCTGCGCGGGGACCCCTCCGACGGCCTGCCGGGCGCGAAGGGCGTCGGAGCCAAAACGGCGGCCGACATCCTCACGCGCCACGGCTCGCTCGAGGCGGCGCTGGACGCCTCGGCGGAGGGCACGACACTGGTCGCGATGCGGGATCAGCTGCTCGCCTTCAAGGAGATCGCGACCCTACGACCAGTTGCGGTCGAGCGGCCTGCGGATCGGGCCCTCGATCGCGACGGCGGAGCGGCTGCGGCGCGCGAGCTAGGGATGGAGCGGCTCGCGAAGCGACTCGAGGGGTAGCCGTTCTCCTAAGCCATCGTCTTAATCGTCCAGCCCCGCGGCTTCGAACGCCTCGGCGCGGACCTTGAAGCTCTCCTCACGGAATACCTTGCCTGCCCGCAGCCAGAAGACGGCGAAAAGGGGATCGCTACCCGCCGCCCCGCTCCCTCTCCCGCGCCAGGCAATCCGGCCGACCATCAGAACGGCCGCACCGACGTCGATGAACTCCTCGGCGGTGAGCTCGAACTGCTCGTAGGCGTCGTCCAGCGTCCTGAAGTACTCGGCCGGGAACGCTTCACCGCGAAAGATGCCGCCGGCCTCGATGCCCGCGAACACCGACCTCATCTCGTAGTCCGGTGTGTTGAGCTGCGTCAGCCCCGCCTCATCCCGCCGGTTGTAGAACTCGAACCAGCGACGCACGACCTCGACGTTCTGCTTAGACATGGTCGGAGCAGTATCCCGCTCGCAAGGGAGTGCATGGAAACTCCCGCGCGACCCGGTCTGAACCAGCCCCCGCCGTGTGTTGTCGGACACACCGCCCGCGATCCGGGTCTAGGAAACTGGACGCGTTAGGGTCCGCCGTCTACCCCGAAAGGAACCCGGCATGTGGATGAGACTCGTCCGTTCCCCTGGACTCACGTCGA
This sequence comes from Thermoleophilaceae bacterium, assembly GCA_013698335.1. Lineage (GTDB taxonomy): Bacteria > Actinomycetota > Thermoleophilia > Solirubrobacterales > Thermoleophilaceae > JACCVG01. The sequence continues at coordinate 5,179 of JACCVG010000239.1, read as the reverse complement.
CCCAGCTGAACCTCACCGTCAAGGGCTATGAGGAGAATGACCTCCCGGCGCTCAGCGACGTCTCCGGGTGCATCGGATTCGTCCTCGGCGAGAACCACGCGGCGGGCAATTTCGCGACCATCAGCTTCTGGGACAGCCTCGAAGCGATGGAGGACAGCAAGCCCGTCGCTCTCGAAGCGCGCGAGCGGGCGGCTATCGCTTCGGACGCCCGGCTCGCCCCGATCTTCGACCAGTACGAGGTCACGTTTCAGCAGAGTCTCGACACCTTCGCGGGCGTCGGGCCGGGTTCCTACTCAGCCTTCCGGCTCGTGCGATTCGAGGGGCTCTCGGGCGAGGGAATGGAGCGGACGGCCGACGCCTACCGGGCGCAAGACCTCGAGCAGATCGAGCGGACCCCCGGGTTTGCCGGGATCGTGCTCGGCGAGAATCGGGACGAGGGGACGCTCACGACGATCAGCTTCTGGATCACGAAGGACGCGATGCGCGCGTCAGAGGAGTCGTTCCTGACCGCTCAGGGCCGCTCCGTCGCAGCCGCCGAGGCCTCGCATGCCGACGCGCTCGTCGATCGCCTCCAGATCCGGCTCGCCGCGCGTCTGGATCGGCTGCAGGAGCACGCCACGACGGCCCCCTAGCTGCACCGTCCATCCCGTGACACCGCCGTTGCAAGTGTGTCCTCTCTCACGGGAAGCGTGCTGAACCTGGCGTACGATCGACACGTGGGCGAAACAGCATGCAGGGGCTGCGGAACGCGAAACCCCGTCGGAGCGCGGTTCTGCATGGGATGTGGGGCTTCGCTCCAGCGTGCCTGTGGAGCCTGTGGAACCGCAGCGGCGCCGGAGGCCCGGTTCTGCATGAGCTGCGGCCGCGCGCTCGAAGGCGAGCCATCGGCCGGGACAGAGACGACGCAGCCGTCGTCGAGCGCGCCTCCCGAAGAGCGGCGCCAGGTCACCGTCCTGTTCGCCGATCTCTCCGGCTACACAGCGGTCGCCGAGCAGATGGACCCGGAGCGCGTCAAGTCGCTCGTCGAGCGCTGCCTGCGCCGGCTCGGCGAGGAGGTCCTGCGCTACGGCGGGACGATCGACAAGTTCATCGGCGACAACGTGATGGCACTGTTCGGCGCGCCGGTCACCCACGAGGACGACCCCGAGCGCGCAGTCCGCGCCGCGCTCGGCATGCAGGAGGCGATGGAGGAGATCAACGCGATGCTCGCCGAGGACCACGGCGTGAGCTTCGAGCTGCGCGTTGGGATCAATACCGGCGAGGTGCTCGCGGGCGCCGTCGGCGAGCGCTACACCGTCACCGGCGACACGGTGAACGTCGCTTCACGGCTGCAGAGTGCCGGGCAGCTCGGGGCCGTCACCGTCGGCGATCAGACACGTGCGGCGACGATCGACACGATCGAGTACGCCGAACTGCCTCCCCTGACGCTTAAGGGCAAGGCCCAACCGGTCCCGGCCTGGCAGGCGCTGGCCCCCAAGGATCACGATCGTCAGGACCGTTTCGTGTCGATACCGCTCGTCGGACGCAGCGCCGAGCTCGAGCTGCTCCGATCGCTGCTCGGCCGCGTCGTGCGGGAGAAGCACTCCCAGCTCGCGACGGTCGTCGGGCAGGCCGGCGTCGGGAAGACCCGCCTGCTCGAGGAGTTCGAGAGCGAGGTGCGCGAGTCCGGCGCCGCGGCGGTTCTGCACGGCCGCTGCCTGCCGTACGGCTCCAACCTGGCCTATTGGGCGCTCGGCGAGGTCGTCCGAACCGACGCAGGTATCGTCGATAGCGACCTCGCGCAGACCGCCTGGAAGAAGCTCTCAGAGCGGTTCGCCGCACTCTCGCCGGGGGACGGCCCCGAGCTCGTGACTCGCCGGGCGGCACTGGTCGCGCGGCTGATCGGCATCGAAGTCCCGAGCGAGGCGGCCGTCGCCGATGACAGCAACCCGGAGCAGATGCGCGAGAACCTCTTCGCTGCGGTTCGCGCCGGGCTCGAAGCGCGGGCCGCAGGCGAGCCGCTGTTGCTCGTCTTCGAGGACATCCACTGGGCCGACGACGGGATGCTCGACCTGATCGAGTACCTGAGCCAGTGGGCTCGTGGCCCGCTGCTGATCCTCTGCCTGTCTCGAGATGACCTCCTCGAACGGCGGCCCGACTGGGGCGGCGGTCGCCGTGGCGGAACGGCACTCCTGCTGGAGCCGCTCACGACTGACGAAACGCACGAGCTCGTGCTGTCGCTCGTCGGGGAGGACAACGCGGTCGGGCACGAGGCGGTCGCGGCCGTTTCCGAGCGGGCCGGCGGCAACCCGCTGTTCGCCCAGGAGATCGCCCGCCGCCTGACGGAGTCCGGGCCGGCCGGCGTCAAAGAGCTACCCGAAACGGTCCAAGCGCTGCTCGCCGCACGGATCGACTCCCTCGAGCACTCCGAGCGTCGGTTGGTCCAGCAAGCAGCGGTCGTCGGCCCGGAGTTCTGGGTGTCGAGCCTCGCTGGAGTCGCGCTGGAGGAAGGCTGTGACCTCGAGGTGGCCCTGCGCTCACTGGAGCAGAAGGCGATCATCGAGTCGATCCCGAGCCGCCATATGAAGGGCGAGCGGGAGTACGCGTTCCGCCATGTGCTGATCCGCGACGTCGCCTACTCAATGCTCCCGAAGGCCGTGCGTGCAGCCAAGCACTTCGAGGTCGGCGTGTTCGTCGAGGAGCGGGCCGGCGACCGCGCAGACGAGGTTGTCGCCCTACTCGCCCAGCACTACGGCAAGGCCGCGACCCTCGGGCTGGAGACCGGGATCGCCCGTGACCGGCTCGAGCCTATGCAACGCAAGGCGCTCCACTTCCTGGAGGCCGCGGGTGACGGCGCCGCGCTCGTCTACTCCAACGCCGAGGCCTACACCCATTTCGAGTTCGCCCGTGAGTTGCGCGACTTCGGCGACGAGCAGACGATCGCGCGCCTCGCCGAGAAGCAGGCAGATGTGGCGGCGCGGGCCGGGCGCATCGACGCAGCCCTCGAACTGTGGGAGGAGTGCATCGACTTCCAGCGCCGCCAGGAAAACCTCGAGAGCGTCGGCGATCTGCACCGCAAGATCGGCGGCGGGCTCTGGCACAAGGGCGAGGGACAGCGGGCGATCGAGCATTACCAGAAGGGCATCAACCTGCTCAAGGACGGGCCGCCCCGACTCGAGCTCGTTCGACTCTATGAGGAGGCCGCGTGGCTGTACATGCACACCGGCGACAACATGCTCGCTATTTACGCAGCCGAAAAGGCGCTGCGGCTCGCCGAGCGGCTCGGGGAGACCAAGGCCGCCTGCCGAGCGCACGGGATCTTCGGCCGTGTCTTCGGCCGGATCGGCGACACCGTCCGTGCGCGAGAGAACCTCGAGCGCTCCGTCGAGCTGGCCCGCGAGGCCGACGAGGGCGAAACGATCCGAGCGCTGCGCACGCTCGGCGATCACCTCGAGATCTCCGACGCCGACTACGAGGCGGCTCGCACCGCCTACGGCGAGGCGCTCGCGGTCGCCGAGCGGATCGGCGACTTGCCGGCCAAGCTCGAGCTCCAGGCCGCGCTCGCGACGCTGGCGATGTACCGCGCCGATTGGGACGAGGTCAGCCGCTACCTCGAGGTCGCCGGCCGCCTCGCAGAGGATGAAGGACTCGCCGGCAAGATGGCGTTGCCCGCCGCGCTGCGCGGTCTCATGGACTGGCGCGAGGGCGATTTCGCCGCGGCCGAGAAGCAGTTCGCCCTTGCGCGGGAGCTCGCCGCGCAGGTCGGCTGGTCGGAGGTCTCCTTCCAGGCACTGTTCGGGATGGCGAGCTCACTGCGTGACCGAGGGGAGTTCACCGCCGCGGTCGATGCACTCTCCGAAGCGCTCGACATCTGCGAGCGCGGCGGCTTGATCGCCCAGTCGATTCAGGCGATCGCCCAGCGCGCGATCATCCTCGCACTCGCCGGGCGCGTCGAGCACGCGCGAGAGGCGGCCCAGGAGGCGGCCGATCTCGCCGAACGGCTCCACTACCCGGTCGGCAAGGCCGCCGCGCTCGAGGCGGCGGGGTTCTGCGCGCTGTCGGCCGAGGACGGCGCCGACCTGCTGCGCGACGCGCGCGCCATGTGGGGGGCCATCGGCCGGCCGCTCGAGGCGGCGCGCTGCGATCTGCTCTCCGGCCGGGTGCTGCTGACCTACGACCGGGAGGCGGCGCTCCTCGCCCTCGATGCGTCGGCGCGGACCTACGAGGAGATCGGGGTGCCGCGGCTCGCCGAGACGGCCCGCTCGCTGGCGGCGTAGCGCTCGAGATAGTCGACGCCCGACAGCGCTTGCCCGGTGACGGTCACGAGCACCGGTTCGCGCGCGAGGATCTGCTCCTCGCGCTCGCGCCACACCTTGAGGTAGCGGTGGAAGGGGATGCGGGGATGGAGATGATGGAGCAGGTGGTAGTTCTGGGCGAAGAACAACGGCGTCAGCAGCCATTCCATCCCGATCCGAGCGCGCGTCTTGCGGGCCTCCTCGCCGGCCTCGGCACCTTCCAGTCCGTGGTGGGGCAGCCAGGCGAACCCCCACCCGATCGCGAGGAACGCGACCCGCTGTGGCAGCAGCCAGGCGAGCAAGAGTTCGGAGCCTGATCCCGAGATCAGAACCCAGACGACGACCGCATCGAACGCTAGGGCACACGCGGTCGACTCGAGTACCTCGCCGAGCGGGCGGGTCCGCAGCCGGCGCAGGTAGAAGTTGAGGTAGCCCACGTCGAAGAAGATCCAGCGCAGCGGCAGCTGCCAGGTGGGCGCGTCCGTGACGAAATGATCGGGATCGGTCTCTGCCCCGTCGTTGGTGTTCCCATGATGTTGGCCGTGGAGGAAACGGAAGGTCGGGAAGCTGCAGTACGGGGAGACGAAGGGCATCGCCATCCGACCGACCAGCCCGTTGAGGATCCGGCTCCTCGCCGCGGACCCGTGCGCCGCCTCGTGGAGCACGATCAGCATCGCAACGCTCGCGAACGCTCCGAGCGGCAAGCTGAGCCAGAGCGAGCCTCCGCTCAGCGCCAGCGCGAGGTTGGCCCCCCAAGCGGCCGCCGCCGCCGAGGCCAGCGCCACCGTTCGCAGATCGACAGCCTGAGCGATCACGCTACGACGCCCGCTGTCATGGACCTGGTCGACGCGAAGATCGTATCGGGCGTCCGCGCCTAAGACCCGTCGAGCGCCGCGGCGCGCGCC
>JACCVG010000228.1 GCA_013698335.1 Thermoleophilaceae bacterium | reverse complement strand
TCGAACATGTGGATCTTGCGATAGACCGCGCGCCGAGTGCCGTCCGGGCCGAAGTGCAGGGAGCTGTTGGCCAGTCGATCGTGACCGTCGCGCGACTCGTTGATCGACCCGGCGACGAGATCGATCTCGAGCTCGCGGGCGATCGCCGACGCCCACGTTGCGGTCGGCCCGTCGAGCGGCTCGGCCGCCGCGCGCAGCGTCTCGGCCTCGCCGAGCGCCGGGAACTTCTCGGGCAGGACCACGAGGGCGGCGCCGTCGCCCGCAGCAGCCCGCACGAGCCGCCCAGCGGTCGCGAGGTTCCGCTCCTGATCGGCGGTCGAGTTCATCTGAACAACGGCGGCGCGCATGGTCCCTCCCGGGACAACGTTGACTGACTAGTCAATCCATGATTCTAGACTGACCTCCATGGGTCCTGCCCGAGACGCCGCGGTGCGCGATCTGGTGGTGGCGCTGCCCGAGCCGGGAGCGCTCGTGCACGAACCGGTACGTCCACCTGAGATGAAGGCGTGGCTCGGAACGCGCCCGCTCAAGCGCTGGCGCTACGTCGGCGCCTACGGGCCCGAGGTCATGGTCTGCGTCGGCGAGGCGTGGATCGGGCGGCTGCCGCAGCGCTGGTGGGCTGTCGCGCTGCCGGACGGATCGCTGCACGGGCGCACGACGCTCGGCCGGGGCGGTGTGTCGATCGGTGCCGGGCAAGTCACCGTCGAGGCCCGCGGGTTCTCGATCGACCTGCAGCTCGGTCTCGGCGCAACGGTCGAGCCGGTCGAGTCCGTCAACCCGAGCGGCGCACATGGCTACGTCTGGACTCGCAAGCAGGCCGGGCTGGTGATCAGCGGGACCGTTTCGATGCCGGGTGGACGACACCGATTCGAGGGCGAGGGAGCGATCGATGACACGGCCGGCTACCACCAGCGCCGCACGACCTGGTGGTGGTCGGCTGGCGTCGGGCGAACGCGCGAGGGGACGCGCGTCGGCTGGAACCTCGTCAGCGGCGTGAACGACGATCGCGAGGCCAGCGAACGTACGCTCTGGATCAATGGGGTCCCCAAGCACCTCGCGCCGGTGAGCTTCGCCGCGGACCTCGCGGGCGTCGCGTTCGAGGACGGCAACGCGCTGCGCTTCACCGAGTGGGCGGCGCGCGAGCACAACGCGAACCTCCTGCTGCTGAGCAGCGCCTACCGCCAACCGTTCGGCGTCTTCAGCGGAACGCTCCCCGGCGGACTCGAGCTGGAGTCCGGCTACGGCGTGATGGAGTGGCACGACGCCCGCTGGTGAGGGTCTCTAGCCGCGGGAGTCTCTTTGACGCTTCAACTCTTCGACCAGCAGCTTCGAGTGCAACGCAGCGATCAGGTCGCGTAGCGGCTCGGCGCCGTCATCGATCAGGCGGATTGCCCGCTCGGGATCCATCTCGCGCGCGAGCCGCTCCATCAGGACACCCACCTCCTCCTGGACCAGCCCCTCGAGCGCGCGCTTGTAGCGCAACGTGTCGTAGACCGTGAAGCCGATCTGCTCGTCATACCCGCCGGCGCGGAAGCGGCTGATCGCCTCGATGATCTCGACGTCGAGCTGCGCGTAGCCGCGGCTGTTCGGTGAGAGCACGCCGAGGTCGGCGAGCCGCGTCAGCGCTTCCTGCGGGATCTCGTAGCGGCGCTTGACCTCGGCCGCCGAGGTCCGCGACTGCTCGCCCTGGACGGCCCGCTCGAGGATCCGGTCCTCGAGCTCGACCAGCGCCTGGGCCCGCTCGGGATCCTCGTCGAGCATCTGCTTGATCAGTTTCAGCGGCATGAACCGCTCCTCCTGGAGCTGCTTGATCAGCCTGATCCGATTGACGAAATCGGGCGGGTAGTAGGCCATGTTGCGCGAGGTCTTGACCGGGTCGGGCAACAACCCCTCGCGCAGGTAGTGCTTGATCGTCCCCGCGCTGACCCCGCTGCGCTCGGCGAGCTCGGACATCTTGAGCAGGTCGCCGGGCGGAGACTCGCCCGGCGCTGTGCGCGGCCCGGCGCTCACGATAGGAACGAGCCCTCGGCCCCCGCCGCGACGCCCGCTGCCGCACCGCTCTGCTTCATCTGCTCGATCTCCTCGGCCGAGTACCCAACCGAAGCGAGCACCTCGTCGGTGTCGGCACCGAGCGCCGGGCCCGGCCGGTCGTCGCTGGCCGGCGTGCGGCTGAGCTTGATCGGACTCGCCAGCAGACGGACGGGCCGCTCGGCGCCGGGCTGGTCGATCTCGACGACCATCTCCCGCGCGCGCACGAGCTCGGAGTCGAGCGCCTCGTCGACGCCGAGCACCGGCTCGAGGCAGCAGTCGTGGCCCGTCGCGAACTCCTGCCACTCGGCGCGGGTGCGCTCGAGGAACAAGCGCTCGACCTCGGCGTGCGCCTCCGAGCCGGGGGCGTCGAAGGCCTTGCCGAGCAGGTCCTCGCGCTCGACCCCTCCACACCACGCAGCCCAGAACTTCGGCTCGAGCGCCCCGAGGGTCACGTAGCCGTCGCTACACGCGTAGGGGCGGTAACAGATGTACCGGCCGGCGAGCGACATCTCACCCCGCTTGGGCAGCTCGCCGTCGCAGAGGTACTGGGCCGCGACCATCGCCAGCCAGGCGAGCGCGCCATCCGCCATCGAGATGTCGACGAGCTGGCCCTCCCCGGACCGGGCGCGCTCGCGCAGCGCGGCGAGGATGCCGAAGGCGGCCATCAGGCCCCCGCCACCGAGGTCGGCGATCTGCCCGGCGGCTTGGACCGGCGGACCCTCGGCGTCGCCGGTCAGCCCGAGCAGACCGATCAGACCGAGGTAGTTCATGTCGTGGCCCGAGCGGCTGACCAGCGGCCCGGTCTGGCCGTAGCCGGTGATCGCGCAGTAGACGAGGCCGGGGTTCTCCTGCTTGAGACGCTCATAGCCGACCCCGAGCCGGTCGAGCACGCCGGGCCGGAAGGACTCGAGCACGACGTCGTATTCGCGCGTGAGGCGCAGCAGCGCCTCGCGGCCGGCCTCCTCCTTGAGGTTCAGCCGGATCGAGCGCTTGCCGCGGTTGAGCGACAGGTAGAGCGCGGACTTGGCGCTGTCGTCGGCGCCCTCGTAGTAGGGCGGGGCCCAGCGAACGTAATCGCCCATCCCGGTGTCCTCGACCTTGAGCACCTCGGCGCCGAAGGCGGCGAGCATCAGCGAGCAGAAACCACCCGGCAGCAGACGCGATAGGTCGAGGACGCGGACTCCCTCGAGCGGCAGCGCGGCAGTCACGCCGAAGCCTCCGATGCCTCGATCGGGTGCGCGAGCATCTCGCGGCGGCTGACATCCGCGTCCCGCTTCGGTATCCCGAGCAGCTCGCGCGCCTCGGCGACGGTCGCGGCCCGGCGGCCGATGTCCTCGGTCATCTGGCGCGCCTTGGCGACGAGCTCGCCGTTGGAACGCGCCATCTTGCCGCTCGGCAGGTAGAGGTTGTCCTCGAGGCCGACGCGGACGTTGCCGCCGAGCGTCAGAGCCGCGGCGACGAGCATCCACTGGTCACGGCTGATCCCGATCACGCCCCAGTTGTTCGGTCCGTCGGGTCCGCCAGGCACCTGATCGGCCATGTGGGCGAGGTTGCGGGCGTTCGGGCGGATGCCGCCGGTCACCCCCATCACGCAGGAGATCTGCAGCGGCGCCTCGAGGATCCCCATGTCGATCAGCGGGTCGAGGTTCGCGACGTGCCCGGTATCGAAGCACTCGTGCTCGGCCTTGATCCCGAGCTCGTTGAAGACCGTCAGGAACTCGATGATCGTGTCGAAGGAGTTCTCGAAGACGGCGTTGAAGACGAAGTCCTTGCGCTTGCGCGAGTATTTCGCGTAGTTCATCGAGCTCATGTTGAGCGCGGCGACGTCGGGGCGCAGCTCGCGCAGGTAAGCGATCCGCTTCTCCATCGAGACGCCGATCGCGCCGGTCGAGTAGTTGATGATCACGTCGTCGACCTCGGCGTTGATCGCCTCGGTGATCGTGCGGAAATCCTCGATCTCGTAGGAGGGGACGCCGTCGGGCGTGCGCGCGTGGATGTGAATCATCGCGGCGCCCTCGTCGACCACTCGCCTGGCCTCGGCGGCGTACTCCTCGGGCGTGTAGGGGATCGCTGGGCACTGGTCGCGGTTGGCGATCGCGCCGGAGATCGAGTTGGTGATCACGACCGGGTCGCTGAGGCTCATCGGGCTCCTAGTTCGAAGTCATAGGTGAGGATCGAGCACGAGCTTGCCGATCGCCCGTCGCTCGTCGAGGTCGCGCAGCGCCTGTGCGACGTCGTCCATCGAGTAGCTGCCGCCGATGACGGGGTCGACGTGACCTTCGGCGACCATCCGCGCGAGATCGTCGGCGACCGCGCGCAGGTAGGCCGGGCGCGTGAAGGCGAAGTGGCCCCAAGCGGCGCCCACGACGCTGACGTTGCGCAGCAGCAGGCGGTTGACGGCGATCTCGGGGATCGATCCTTCGACGAAGCCGATAACGACCGCCCGCCCCTCGGACGCGAGACAGCGGATGCTCTGCGAGAACCGCTCCCCACCGACCGGGTCATAGACGACGTCGACGCCGTCGCCGCCGAACTCGCGCGCCGCGGCGGTCCAGTCGGCGTCGGAGCGGACGACCTCGTCGGCACCGCAGTCGCGGGCGACCTGCTCCTTCTCGTCGGTCGAGACGACCGCCAGCACCCGCGCGCCGAGCGCCTTGCCGACCTGGATCGCGGCCGTGCCGACGCCGCCGGCCGCGCCGTGCACCAGCAGCGACTCGCCGGACTTCAGGGCGGCGCGACGCTCGAGCCCGAAATGGGCCGTGTGGTAGTTCATGAACAGCGCGGCGCCCTTCGCGAAGTCGAGCGTCTCTGGGATCGCGAAGGCCATCGTCTCGGTCGCCACCGCGAGCTCGGCCATCGCGCCCATCGTGAAGGCAACGACGCGATCACCCGCCGAAAAACGCGACTCCGAGGGAGCATCGCGGACCACTCCCGCGACCTCTGAGCCGAGGATGAACGGCGGATCGGGCTTGAGCTGGTAGAGGCCGCGCGAGAGCAGCAACTCCGGGTAGGAAATCCCGGCCGCGTGGACATCGAGCAACAGCTGCCCGCCGGCCTCCGGCGCCTCGACGTCGACGACCTCGAGCCCGTCGGGCCCGATCAGCTCCCGGACCCGAACCGCTCTCACTCCGCCTCCTCCTCCTCCTCGCTCGGACCGAGCGGTCCAGGACGATCCGCAGCGACGGCGGCGCCGCCCGAGTCCGGCGTGACCTCGATGTAGATCGCGTCGACGCCGAGCTTCTCGCCGGCGCTCTCGTAGATCTTCCGGCTGACGCCGTAGTTCGCGGCCAGCGCCGCCTCGGCGTGCGGCTCCTCGTCGGGAGCCAGGATCCGCGCCGTGCCCTCGACAGCGGGCCCCAGCGGTCGGCCGCGCGCATTGCACGGCGCCAGCCGTGCCCGGCCGTTGGCCCTGATCCGCTTGACCTTGCCGACCTTGGCCTCGGTGCGGACGAACACGCGGCCGTCGGCCAGCCCGAACCAGATCGGCGTCGGAACCACCTGACCGTTGGCCCGGAAGGTCTCCAGCAGCGCGTACTTGTGGCCGCTCAAGAGCGAGAAGTCCGAGCCCGCAGGCGCGGCGTGGGCCTTGTAGGCATCGGGGTGGCGGATCGCATCGTAGAAGCGGTTCGAGAGAGCGGCGATCCCGTCCCCTAGCCCTATACCGGCATCACCCCGTGTTTCTTCCATGGCCGCTCGACGCGCTTGGTCGCGGCCATCTCGAGTGCCCGGATGACGACCGGGCGGGTCTCGCGCGGGTCGATCACGTCATCGATCATGCCGTTGGCGGCGGCGATGTAGGGATCGATCGTCTGCTGGATCGCCGCCTCCATCTCCGCACGCTTCGCATCGGGATCATCGGCTGCCTCGATCACCGAGCGGCCGATGATGTTGACCGCGCCGGCCGCGCCCATGATCGAGATCTCGGCGCTGGGCCAACCGACGATCAGGTCGGGCTCGTACGCCTTGCCACACATCACGTAGTAGCCGGCGCCGTAGGCCTTGCGAACCACGACGGTGACCTTCGGCACGGTCGCGCGCGAGACGGCGTAGAGCATCTTCGCGCCATGGCGGATGATCCCGGCTTGCTCGACCTTGGTGCCGACCATGAAGCCGGGGACGTCCTGGAGGAACAGCAGCGGGATGCCGAACGCGTCGCAGAGGTTGATGAAGCGCGCCGCCTTGTCGGCCGAGTCGTTCTCCAGGATGCCGCCGAGGTGCTTGGGCTGATTGGCGACGATCCCCACCGGCCGACCGCCCATGCGGGCGAAGCAGGTGATGATCGTCTTGGCAAAGCGGCCTTTGATGTCGAAGTAGTCGCCGTCGTCGACGATCCGCCCGATCAGCTCGTACATGTCGTAGGGCTTGCGGTTGGACTCGGGCAGGACGTCGAGCAGCTCCTCGTCCATTCGGTCGATCGGGTCGGCGCAGTCTGCGATCGGTGGCTGTTGCTCGCAGTTGGAGGGGAAGAACGAGAGGTAGGCCTTGATCGCCTCGATGCACTCCTCGTCGCTGCCGACCTCGAGGTCACCGACCCCCGAGACCCGCGTATGAACGCGCGACCCACCGAGTTCCTCCTGGGTGACGTCCTCCCCCGTGACGGCCTTCGTCAGGTGGGGTCCTGCAAGCGCCATCGAACCACGACCCTTGACCATCGGCGCAAAGTCGGAGAGACCCGGGATGTAGGCGGTCCCGGCGGCGCACGGGCCCATGAGAGCGGCGACCTGGGGGATTACGCCACTCATGACCACCTCCTCGCGGAAGAGGTGACCCGACCCGGCGAACAGCGACCCCGCGGCCTCCTGAATCCGTCCGCCGGCGGAATCGAGCAACCAGACGAACGGGATCCGCTTGGTCAGAGCGAGCTCGCGCAGGCGCGTGACCTTGAGCTCGCCGGTCATTCCCATCGAGCCCGCCATCACCGTGAAGTCGTAGGCGGCCACGGCGATCAGGCGTCCACCGACCTTGCCGTAACCGGTGATCACGCCGTCAGCGGGTGCTTCCTTGCCCTCCATCGAGCGGGCGGAGAAGTGTGGCTGGGCGTGGATCCCGAGCTCACAGAACGTCCCCTCGTCGATCAGCAGCGCCAATCGCTCGCGAGCGGTCAGCTTCTCACGTGAGTGCTGCTTGTCGATCTTCTCCTGGCCGCCGCCGAGTTTCGCGCGCGCGCGCCGCTCGTGGAGCTCCTCGACGAGCGGGCGCAGCAGCGATGCGGTCGGGGTCTCGGTCGCGGCCATCGCTACCGCCCCTTCCAGACGGCGTCGCGCTTCTCGAAGAAAGCCGTGATGCCCTCAATCGCGTCCTCGGTGGAGAACTCGATCGTCAGCTGCGAGCGCAGGTAGTCGAGCGCGTCGGTCAAGCCCATGTCCATCTGGCGCCAGATCGCGTCCTTGCCCAGGCGCATCACGAGCGGCGACTTCGAGGCCAGCTTGACCGCCCAGTCATCGACCGCGGCATCGAGCTCGGCCGCCGGGACGACCTTGTTGACGATTCCGGCCTCGCGCGCCTCAGCTGCGGTCAGCCGCTCGCCGAGCAGCAACATCTCGGTCGTCTTCTTGCGCGGGACGTTGCGGTAGATCAGCGCCATGATCATGAAGGGGAAGAGGCCGACGTTGATCTCGGGCGTGCCGAAGCCGGCGTCCTCCGAGGCGACGATCAAGTCACACGCGAGCGCGATCCCGAGCGAGCCGGCGAGCACGTGCCCGCTCGCCTTGACGATCGACGGCTTGCCGAGCTCGCCGAGCAGCTTGAACAGATCGACGAACTGCGAAGCTCCTAAATGCTTGTGGATCAGCGCCGTGTCGCCGCCGAAGCCGGCCAGGTTGCCGCCTGCCGAGAACACCTTCTCGTGCGAGGAGGCGAGCACGACGACCCGCACGTCCTCGTCGTTGCGCGCGGTGCGCAGCGCGTCGAGCAGTTCGCCGAGCAGCTCGTTGGAAAGCGCGTTGCGAGTCTCGGGATCGTCGAGGGTGATCGTCGCGACCCCATCCGGCGCGGAGTCGTAGCGGATCTTTTCGTAGGTCAAGCGGAGCTCCTGTGAATAGTGAGAAGCGCTACTCCTCACTCGAGGTCGGCCATGTTACCGGGGCGGCGGTCACCCGGGTCTGCGGCGGACGGCTACCCCGCCGTCCATTTGCGCCTTGACCACGCTGCGGCCGGGCGAAGCCGCCAGCGGGGTTGAGCTCGCTGGTGAAAGTAGGAAGCGTTACTGTTCACTTCGCCACAGCCCGCCGCCAGCAAAGGGAGCAAGTTGAGCACAACCGCGTCGAAGGTCATCAAGCCCGATTTCGGGAGCCGGCAGAAGCACTTCATCTTCAACGAGGACCACGACCGCCTGCGCGAGTCGATCGGCCGTTTCGTCGAGAAGGAGCTCGCGCCCCACGCCGAGAAATGGGAGGAGACGACCTTCGATGACTGGGTCTTCACGCGGATGGGTGAGCTCGGCTTCCTCGGCCTCTCGATGCCCGAGGAGTACGGCGGCCAGGGCGGCGACTACTACTCCAACCTCGTGCTCGCCGAGGAGATGCCAAAGGGCAACTCGGGCGGACTGACGATGGGCGTCGCAGTCCACACCGACATGGCGATGCCGCCGATTCACCTGCTCGCGACCGAGGACCAGAAGCAGCGCTACCTCAAGCCCGCGATCGCCGGCGAGAAGATCCTCTGCCTGGGCATCACCGAGCCCGATGCGGGCTCCGACGTGGCCGGGATCAAGACGCGCGCGGTGCGTGACGGCGACGAGTTCGTGATCAACGGGTCGAAGACCTACATCACCAACGGCCACCGGGCGCACACGATCGTGCTCGTTGTGAAGACCGACCCCGACGCCGGCTACGACGGCTTCTCGCTGTTCCTGGTCGACATGGACTCGCCCGGCGTGATCCGCGAGAAGAAGCTCGAGAAGCTCGGCATGCACGCCTCGGACACGGCGCTGCTCGCATTCCAGGACGTCCGCGTGCCCGCGGAGAACCTGCTCGGCCAGGAGGGCAAGGGCTTCTACCACATCATGTGGGAGCTGCAGGGCGAGCGGCTGATCGGCGCGGCCGGCTGCGTCGCGGGCGCCCAGCGGGTCTTCGACAAGACGCTCCAATACGCCTTCGACCGCGAGGCCTTCGGTCGCTCGATCGGCCACTTCCAGGTGATCCGGCACAAGTTCGCCGACATGGCGACCAAGCTCGAGGCCGCGCGCCAGCTGACCTACTCGACCGCCTGGCGGTTCCAGAACGGCGAGTATCCGGTGCGCGAGATCTCGATGGCGAAGCTGTTCGCCTCGCGGGTCGGGATGGAGGTCATCGACGAGTGCCTCCAGATCCACGGCGGCGCCGGCTACATGAAGGAGTACGGAATCGAAAGGGCGTGGCGCGACATGCGGCTGAACAGGATCGGAGCGGGCACCGACGAGATCATGCTCGAGGTCATCGGCAAGTCGTACGGGCTGTAGGGATGGAGGCGCCGCGAACCCCGCTCGGGCCGGCCGAGCTGTTCACGAGAACCTTCGCGCTCTGGTGGAGCAACTTCGGCGCGCTGACGAAGACCGCGCTGATCGTCGCCTTCCCGCTGTCTGTCGTCAGCTTCGCGATCATTGCGCTCGCTTTCCCATCCGAGCTCTTCCGGGTCGACCTCGATCCCTCTGCGGACCCCTACGCCATGTACGAGAACGTCGACCTGGTGCTGCTGGGCCTTGGGTATCTCCTGCTGGTGCTGATCGGCGCACTCGCGATGGCGCTGCTGCTCGGCGGCGTGCTCCAGCAACTCGGCGATGCGACCGTCGGGCGCGCCCCGCAGACCGGGTCCGCGTTCCGGCTCGCCTGGGCGAAGTCCGGCTCGTTCGTCGTCACCTACCTGCTCTTGGTCGCAGCATTTATCGCGATCTCGATCCCGCTGCTGATCCCCGCCCTCTGGCTCGGCGTCGGCTGGATCACGGCCTATTCGCTGTTGATCTGGATCCCGCTGGCCTGGCTCGCCATCGGCTGGATCGCCGCGTTCCCGATCCTCGCCTTCGAGGGCACTGGTGGCTGGGCCGCGCTGTCGCGGTCCTTCGAGCTCGTGCGGGGCCGCTGGTGGGCCACGTTCGGCGCGGTGCTGCTCGTGTCGCTGGTCCTCGGCGTGGCGGCCATCGTGCTCTACATCCCCTACGTCGTCGTCCTCTTCACAGGGGGCGGAGCGATGACCGCGATGGCCGCGTCAGCCGTGATCGGGTTCGTAGTGACGGTGCTCTTCTACCCGGCCTTGGCGAGCCTGATCGCCTCCGTCTACTTCGACCTCCGCCTGCGCAAGAGAGGTGTCGTCCCTACGCCCGAGGGCGAGACCGGCTTTGGCTGGGAGCAGATCTACGCGGTACCCGAGCGGACCTGAACGAAAGGAACCCGTGAGCGCAACCGAGACCAGTCAAGTCGCCCTCGAGCTGATCGACAGCCCGGAGATCCGCCAGATGCGCGAGACCGTCAGGTCGATCTGCCTCTCCTATGGGCGCGCATACATGCGTGAGCGCAGCGAGGCCGGGGAGCCCGCGAGCGAGCTGTGGAACGCGCTCGCCGAGAAGGGGTTCCTCGGCGTCAACCTGCCCGAGGAGTACGGCGGCGGCGGGCTCGGGATGAGCGCGCTGGCGGCCGTCGGCGAGGAGATCTCGGCGGCCGGCTGCTCGCTGCTGCTGATCGTCGTCTCCCCCGCGATCGTCGGCTCGATCCTCGTCCGCCACGGCACCGAGGACCAGAAGCGCGACTGGCTGCCCGGCATCGCGGCCGGGACGACACGGGTGGCGTTCGCGATCACCGAGCCCGACGCGGGCTCCAACTCGCACCAGATCTCGACTGCCGCCAAGCGCAGCAACAGTGGCTACACGCTGCACGGAACCAAGACCTACATCTCGGCGGTCGAGGACGCCCAGGCCATCTTGGTCGTCGCCCGGCTGCGCGGCGAGGACGGAAGCCTCGGCCTGCCCGGGCTGTTCCTCGTCGACAGCGACGCCGCCGGCCTCGAGCGCCAGCACATACCGACCGCGCTGCGTGCACCGGACAAGCAGTGGACGCTGTTCCTCGACGACGTCGAGGTCTCCGCCGAGCGCCTCGTCGGCGACGAGAACGCCGGGCTCGCGGCGGCCTTCGACGGCCTCAACCCAGAGCGCATCATGGGCGCAGCGCTCGCGCTCGGCGGCGGGCGCCTGGCGCTCGAGCTGGCCTCTGACTACGCGCGCGAGCGCAAGGTCTGGCGCGATCAGCCGATCGGATCGCATCAGGGCATCTCCCACCCGCTGGCGCAGGCGAAGATCGAGCTCGAGCTCGCCAAGCTGATGATGCAGAAGGCCGCCGTGCTCTACGACTCCGGTGCGCCCGCCGGGGAGGCAGCAAACATGGCCAAGTACGCGGCCGCCGAGGCCGGCATCCGCTGCGTCGACCAGGCGATCCAGACCCACGGCGGGAACGGCTTCGCGCTCGAGTACGGGTTGACCGACATGTACTGGGGGGCACGGCTCGCGCGGACGGCGCCGGTCTCGCGCGAAATGGTGCTCAACTACGTCGCCGAGCACTCGCTCGGGCTGCCCCGCAGCTACTAGGCGATGAAGGGTCGCAATGGGTCACGCGCCGCAAGCCACGACCCCGGTGGGGTCTAGGACCGTGAGCGCCACCGCGACCGCCACGGCACCGCTGCCGCCGTTCACCCCCGAGCACGACGCCTTCCGCGCCGAGGTGCGCGAGTTCGTGCTGACCGAGCTGCGCCCGCGGGCGGCAGAGTGGGAGGCGGCGGGCTGGTTCGACCACGAAGCGTTCGAGAAGCTCGCGGCGCGCGGCTGGCTGGGGATCAAGTTCCCCGTCGAGTACGGCGGGCTCGGCGGCGATTACGTGATGGACGCGGCTTTCGTCGAGGAGCTCGCGAACTGTGGGTCGGGTGGGACCGCTGCCGGGCTCGGCGCCCACGTCTCGATCGCGATGCCGCCGATCTGGAAGTTCGGCACGGAGCCTCAGAAGCAGCGCTGGCTCGTCCCGGGGATCCGCGGCGAGAAGATCGGTGCGCTCGGGATCACCGAGCCCGGCGCCGGCTCTGACGTCGCCTCCATCCGCACGAACGCGCAGCGGGTGGATGGTGGCTACCTCGTCAACGGCGCGAAGACCTTCATCACCAACGGCGTGCGGGCCGACTTTGTCGTGACCGCGGTCAAAACCGGCGAGCAGGGCGGGCACCAGGGGCTGTCGTTCCTCGTAATCGAAAAGGGGATGGAGGGCTACTCGGTCGCGAAGAAGCTCGAGAAGCTCGGCTGGCGGGCCTCCGACACCGCGGAGCTCGCCTTCGAAGACGTCTTCGTCCCGGCCGAGAACCTGCTCGGCGAGGAGGACCGCGGCTTCTACTTGATCATGGCCAACTTCCAGTGGGAGCGGCTGCTGATGGCGCACGGCGCGATCGGCAGCATGCGGCTGATGCTCGGGCAGGCGGTCGAGCTCGTCGGCGAGCGCACGGGCTTCCGGCAAGCGGCCCGTCACGCGGTCGCCGAGATCGCGCTGAAGCTGGCCGCGAGCGAATCGCTCACGTACCACGCGCTGCGCATCTTCGGCGCGGGCGGCGACGCGATCCGCGAGGTGACGATGGCCAAGCTGGTCAGCCAGCGCAATGCCTACGAGGTCGCAGAATCGATCCTCCAGCTGCTGCCTGGTGGAGCGGGCGAGTGGGACGAGCGGCGGCTCGCCGAGATCGACCGCGCAGCCCGCGACACACGACTCGGGCCGATCGGCGGCGGCACCGACGAGATCATGCGCGAGATCCTCGGCAAGCAGCTCGGCCTGTAGCGAGCACCGCGCGACCGCGACCGCGACCAGCGCACCTCGATAGCCTTCGCCGCCCGATGCAGGCCGCCCGACTGATCACGGACGGACGCAACGCCTCGCTGCTCGCGGTCTTGCTCGCGCTCGCAGTCTCCGCGCTCGTCCCGTCGACCGCCGCCGCCCAAGCGCCGAGCTTCGGCGTTCACAGCCAGGCGATCAGCGATTTTGAGGCCGACCGGATGGCGCGCGGCGGAGTCCGTTCGACGCGGATGACGTTCAAGTGGTCGCGTGTCCAGCCCCTCGAGGACGGCCCCTACGACTGGACCTTCTACGACCGGCTGATGGCGCGGACGGCGTCGCACGGCATCGACGTCCTGCCGATCATCATCGGCTCGCCCGACTACGCCGCGCCGCTCGGCAGCCAGCAGCCGACGTCGAAGGAAGACAAGCGGCGATTCGAGACGTTCGTCACCGCGCTCGTCGCCCGCTACGGCAACAACGGCAGCTTCTGGCGCGCCAACCCCTCGCGGCCGGCGGTGCCGGTCAGGGCGTGGCAGGTCTGGAACGAGCCCAACCTGCGCAACTTCTGGCTCCCCCGCCCCCGCCCCCGCTCCTACGTGCGCTTCCTCGACTCGACGCGCGACGCGATCCGCCGCGCCGACCCGAACGCAGCGATCGTGCTCGCTGGAATGCCCGAGACCAAGCGGTCACTGCCGATGAGCGAATTCCTGCGTAGGATGTACCAGGTCAAGGGCTTCAAGCGTCTGGTCGACGCCGTCGCCGTGCACAGCTACTCGACCGACGCGCAAGGGGTCTTGGCCGTCGCCAAGAAGCAGCGCCGCGTGATGCGCAAAGCGGGCGACAGCAAGACCCCGATCTGGATCACCGAGCTCGGCTGGGGCTCCGACGGTCCCGCCGGCCACCCGCTGGTCAAGACCGAGGCGGTCCAGGCCTCGTTGCTCAAGCAAGCCTTCGGTCTCCTGCGAGCCAACGCGGAGCGGCTCTCGCTGCAGCGCGTCTACTGGTACGACTTCCGCGACCTGAACGTCGCTCCCGGAACGCCCGACGCCTTCTTCCACCACACCGGCCTGTTCGAGCGCGACCGCACTCCGAAGCCCGCCTGGGCCGCGTTCACCAGCTTCGTCGGAGGCAGCCCGGGCAGTGGCGCGATCCCGCCGAACACCACCGATCTCGGCCTCAACGGCCTACTCGAGGACCTTCCCTAGCCGGCCATGCGTCTCGCGCTGCGCTTGGCGTTCGGCGCACTGGCGATCGTCGTGGTCGTGCTGCTCGTCAGGGCGTATGAGGATCCGCGGCGCCCGCAGATCCCCAACCGAGGACCGCCGAAGATCGGCGTGCACATGCGCTCGATCGGGCCGGCCGAGGTCGAGCGGATCGCCGCCGCCGGGCTGCGGGAGATCCGCACCACGTTCTCCTGGCATCGCGTCCAGCCCGAGCGCGACGGACCCTGGGATTGGGACGGCTACGACGCGCTGATGGAGAGCAGCGCGGAGCACGGAGTAGGAGTGATCCCGGTGCTGATCGGCACGCCGCGCTGGGCTTCGGACAGCCACCAGCTGCAGCCACTGACCAAGGCTGGAATCGCCGGCCAGAACGAATTCGTCCGCCTCGCCGTGACCCGCTACGGACCGAAGGGACGGTTCTGGCGGCGCAACCCCGACCTGCCGCACCGGCCGTTGCGTGCCTGGCAGGTCTGGAACGAGCCAAATCTGAACGCCTTCTGGGCGGGCCGGCTCGATCCGCGCGCCTACGCCAAACTGCTGCGAACGGTCCGGGGGCAGATTCTCGAGGTCGATCCAGGGGCGCGGATCGTGCTCGCCGGCATGCCGCGCTCGGTCGTCGACTACCCGATCGATGAATACCTTGCCGACCTCTACCGCCTCCCGGGCTTCGCGAAGCTGTTCGACGTCGCGGCGATCCACGGCTACGCACAGGACGCCGGCGTCCTCGCCGGCTTGATCTCCGACACGCGAGCGTTACTCGATCACAACGGCGACCGGGAGAAACCGATCTGGATCACCGAGTTCGGCTGGTCGGCCGCCGGACCGGCCCGCGACAGGATGCGGGTGCGCGACCGTGTCGGACAGGCGCGTGAACTGCGAGCGGCGGTTCAGATGCTCCGCCGCCGCGCGCGGCCCGACCGTGTCGAGAAGGCGATCTGGTACGACCTGCGCGACACCCGCAAGCCGCCGGACGAGCCCGACCGCTTCGTCTACCACACCGGTCTGTTCGACCTCGAGGGCCGTCCGAAGCCCGCTTGGTCCGCGCTCGCCAAGGTGCTCGGCGGCCGTGACGGTGAGGGCTCGATTCCCGCCGAGCCCTGACCGAGCACTATTCCCCCGGCTCGCCCTCCGCAGCCTGGATCTCTTCTTCCTCGCGCTCGGCCGATTCGACCGAAGCGGTGGTTATCGCCGAGCCGATCGCTCCCACCACGAGCAGCGCGGAGAATCCCATCAACGCTCGCGCGACCATCGGACTGCGGGGAAAGTCATGGCGCACGATGCCCATCACGCTGACGAGCACGGCCCAGATCGCGAGCAGTCCGCCGAGGATGTGGAACTCGTTCACGCGGCGGGAGCTTACCGGCCGCCGCCGCCGCGTGAACGGACGCCGACCGAACGCGGGTCAGGCCTCCCCGGGCTTTACGATCAGTCGGGCGCAGGTGTCGAGACGGTGGAGCATGATCGGGACCTCGAGCTGCCCGAGGTACTCGTCGACCGCCTTGCGTGCGCCGAGAAAGTCACTGTAGTCGTCGATGATCATGATTCCTCCCGGCGAAAGGCGTGGCCAGAGGTGGGTCAACTCGTGCGCGCCGTCGGCTCGCGCGAGACCACGTCGTAGCCGAGCGCGCGAAGTGCAGCGCGCGCGGGCACCGTGAGGATCCGGCGAACGGGCCGTCGTCGCATCTCGGTGCTGGTCGCGGTCACCGTCCCGCACGAGTGGCCCCGGGAGCGCTGGAAGGTCGCCGCGCGAGCGAGACCGTCATGATCTCGGCGACACGACCCTCAAAGCGACGAAGGAGACCGAAACGTGGGAGTACTCGACGGCAAAGCAGCGATCGTCACCGGTTCGGCGCGCGGCATCGGGCGCGCGACGGCGGAGATCCTCACCCAGCAGGGAGCGAAGGTGCTCGTCAACGACCTCGACGGCGACGTCGCCGAGGAGGCCGCCGGCGAGATCGGCGGAGGAGCGGTCAGCTTCTCGGGCGACCTGACCAAGGAGAACGTCTGCGACCAGATGGTCGCCAAGGCGATCGAGGCCTTCGGCCAGATCGACATCGTCGTCAACAACGCCGGCTACACCTGGGATGCGCCGATCCACAAGATGGACGACGAGCAGTTCCAGGCGATGCTCGACATCCACACGATCGTCCCCTTCCGCGTGCTGCGTGCGGCTGCCCCGCACATGCGCGAGCCCGCGAAGAAGGAACGCGAGGAGGGCGTCGAGGTGTTCCGCAAGATCGTCAATGTCTCCTCGATCTCGGGCACGATGGGCAACGCCGGGCAGGCCAACTACGCCTCGGCCAAGTCGGGCGTCGTCGGGCTGACCAAGACGCTCGCGAAGGAATGGGGCCAGTTCAAGATCAACGTCAACGCGGTCGCGTTCGGCTTCGTCGAGACACGGCTGACGGCGTCCAAGGAAGAGGCCGGCACATTCAACAAGGACGGCAAGGAGATCGCGCTCGGGATCCCGGAGCAGATGCGTCAGATGGCTTCGATGCTGATCCCGATCGGGCGCCCGGCGACACCGGAGGAGGCCGCCGGCGGCATCTTCTTCCTCTGCTCCCCCTGGTCCAACTACGTCCACGGCCAGGTGCTGAACGTGACCGGCGGCGTCTTCTCGGGGATGACGAGCTAGGCGTAGACCCCTCTGCCGGAACGAAAAGGGCCGCCCGAGAGGCGGCCCTTTTCACAACGGGCGGGCGAGAGGCGAGTCTGGCGGCGGAATAGGGAGCGACGCGTGCTCCGCACGCGAGCTCCCGCATGACTCCGCCAGACGACGCCTATCGCTCGCCCCGCTAGCGGATGCTGCGGGTGTTCACCTGGCTGGGGTTCGGGGTGTCCTTCATGACCTTGTCCATCTTGTAGAACCGGCCCTTGCCCTCGCCGCGGTTGCGCTCGTCGAAGCCGAAGCCGGCGTTCTCGAGCTTCTTGACGGCGTCGAGGATGTTCGTGAAGCCACGCTTGCCCTTGCCGACCTTGCCCTGGTCCTTCTGGTTGAACTTGACGAAGGCACGGTCGTTGCCGAGGAACCCGAGCGACTGGAGCGCCAGTGCGCGGTGCACGGCCTCGACCCCCATGAACTCGGCCGCGACGCGGGCAAGCTTGCCCGAGCCGGACACACCGAAGGCGGTGACGCCGATCAGGTAGGCGTTGATGAAGATCTGGTCACCGATGACCAGAGCCTCGAGCAAGTTCTTCTCGCTCTCGAAGACCTTGTCCGGGACCCAGACCCGCTTGGTGATCGGGGTAGCGCCGAGCTTCTTGGTCAGGACCCGGTAGTGGATCAGCTCCTCGCGAGCGGCCGCCTCGACATTCTCCTTCACCGTCTTGTCGAGCTTCTTGACGCGACGCGCGCCCTCGGTGTTGACGATCGTCGCCAGCACCTCGGCGGTCGCGGCAACGTTGAGGATGTTCTCGACGGTGTTGTCGGGGCTGTCGGTGGCCGCGACCGTCGCGTCCTGCGCACCGGCGATCCCCGGCATCGCCAGCAGGCCCATGCCGCCGAGCGTTGCCGACGTGGCGCCGATCATCTGACGACGAGTGGCCGCGGACTTGTCGCGGTGGGTCTCGTCGATTACGTCATAGACGCGGTTGATCGCGCCGTTCGTGCTCTCGTCCACAGCACTCACTCCTTCGCGGATAGCTTTCGTTGCGGCGCGTAGCGCCTATGCCCTTCTCGAGGATTCATAACGCATCGGACCGCCCGACGGTTCACTGCCGGATGCCCGACAGCAGTCTAACCGCGCTGTGGACCGGCCAGGGCGACTCCGAACGATTCACGCGGATCGGTGAAGAACTCCTCGAGCCCCAGCCCGGCCCCGGCGAGCTCGTCGCCTACGCCGGCGCGCGTGAACTTCGCGCTGATCTCGGTCCGGATCTCCTCGCCGGCCTCGAAGGAGACCTCGATTCCGGCACCGGGAATCGTCACTTGCTGGGGCGCCCGCGCACGCAGCCGCATCTCGATCCACGACGCGTCGGGATCGAAGAACGCCACGTGGTCGAAGTCTTCGGGCCGAAAATTGGCGCCGAGCTCGAGGT
>JACCVG010000202.1 GCA_013698335.1 Thermoleophilaceae bacterium | reverse complement strand
AGCGCGCTGCCATCGATCAGACGGGCAGCCATCGCCTCATCGTTTCTTGAGCGGTGCGTAATCGACCATCAACCGGCGCTCGGAACCGTCACTCGCGAAGCGGACCATCACGACTCCGCTCCCATCGGTACCGGTCACCACACCGTCGCCGAGCGTCGCGTGGATGATGTCGTCACCCAGGGAGAAGCTGGCGCCGGACGGCGCGGCCGGGGACCCATCGCCCCAGGTCGCGGCCTGTGCACCCGGCTGCTCGTCGAGTTCGCGGTCGGTCAGCTGGACGGGGATCTCGCCGAGAAAGCGGCTCGGTAGGTTCCAATCCCGGCCTCCGAACAGGCTTCGAGTCCGCGCGTAGGTGAGGTAGAGCCGCTCGCGGGCGCGGGTGATCCCGACGTAGCAGAGCCGCCGCTCCTCCTCGAGGTCTCCCTCTTCGATCGAGCGCATGTGCGGGAAGACGCCGTCCTCCATGCCCATCATGAAGACGACCGGGTACTCGAGCCCCTTGGCGTTGTGCAGGGTCATCAGCGTGACGATTCCCTCGTCGTCGTCGATCGCGTCCTGGGCCGAGAACAGCGCGATCTGCTGCAAGAACTCCTCGACCGAGGGCTGCTCCTGCTCATCGGCGGCGCCGACGGTGTCGTACTCGCGCGCCACCCCGACCAGCTCGGCGAGGTTCTCGAGCCGCCCCTCGGCCTCGATCGTCCGCTCGGACCGCAGGGCTTCCAGGTAGCCGGTCTCCTCGAGCAGCTCGTCCAGCAGGTCGCCCACCTTGGCCGACTCGACCCGCTCGCGCAGCCGCTCCATGACCGACATGAAGCGGCCGATGGACTTGACGGCTGCCGCTCCGAGGGCGGGGATCTCCTCCGGCTTGGCCGCGATCGACCAGATGTCCTCACCGAGCGTGTTGGCGTAGCCGATCACCCGTGATTGGCTGGTGTCGCCGATCCCCCGGCGCGGCGAGTTGATGATCCGCTGGAAGCTGACGGCGTCGCTCGGGTTCACCAGCCACGTGAGATAAGCGAGCGCGTCCTTGATCTCGGCGCGCTCGTAGAACCGGGTGCCACCGATGATTTGGTAGCCGACGCCGTAGCGGACGAGCGTGTCCTCGAGCACCCGACTCTGCGCATTGGTCCGGTAGAAGACCGCGACCTCGTCGCGCGAGCGGCCCTCGGCCACGAGGCGGTCGATCTCGCCCGCCACGAACCGCGCCTCGGCGTGCTCGTCCTCGAGCTCGCGCAGAGCGACCGGATCTCCATCGCCGGCGTCAGTCCAGAGCGCCTTGGCCTTGCGGTTGCGGTTGTTGGCCACGACGGCGTTGGCGGCCGAGAGGATCGTCTGGGTCGAGCGGTAGTTCTGCTCGAGCTTGATCACCCGCGCATCGGGGAAGTCATCCTCGAAGTCGAGAATGTTGCGGATGTCCGCGCCACGGAATCCATAGACGCTCTGGTCGTCGTCGCCGACAACCGCGAGGTTGCGGTGCTCGCCGGCCAGGAGGCCGAGCCAGCGATACTGGGCGCGGTTGGTGTCCTGGTACTCGTCGACGAGGATCTGCTGGAAGGCGTGCTGGTAGCGCTCGAGCACCGAGGGGAACAACTCCAGCAGGTTGACGCTGCGCATCAGCAGGTCGTCGAAGTCCATCGCGTTCATCTGGTGGATCCGCTGCTCGTAGAGCTCGTAGACGTCAGCCGTCGTCTGTTCGAAGAAGGAGCCGATCTGCTCGCGGTAGGCCGAGGCGTCCTTGAGCGTGTTCTTGGCGTCGGAGATCTGGCGCTGGATGCCGCGCGGTGAGAACCGCTTCGGATCGATGTCGAGCGCGTCGACGCACTGCTTGATCAGCCGCAGCGAATCGGGCTGGTCATAGATCGTGAACCCCCGCGTGTAGCCGAGCCGCTCGCCGTCGGCGCGCAGCATGCGGGCACAGGCGGAGTGGAAGGTCATCACCCACATCAGCTTCGCCCGCGGCCCGACGAGCCGCGAGACCCGTTCGCGCATCTCCTGCGCGGCCTTGTTGGTGAAGGTGATCGCGAGGATCTCGCTCGGCCGGGCGCGCCCGGAATAGACCAGTTGCGCCATTCGGCGCGTCAGAACCGCCGTCTTGCCTGATCCCGCGCCGGCCAGGATCAGCAGCGGCCCGGAGCCGTGGAGGACCGCCTCCCGCTGGGGCTCGTTCAGCCCATCGAGCAGATCGGACGGCGGATGATCCTCGGTGGAAATGCTCAGCTGCGCCATCTGAGATCCAGCATAGGGAAGCCCTGGGATGCTTCCGGGATGAGTCAGCTGCCCGATCGAGTCCGCGCCGACTGCGCCCAGATCGCGGCGAGCGCCGAGTCGGTTTCGATCCACCTCGACCGGCTCGCGGCCGTCGAACGCGGGCCTGCGCCGAGCCTTGACCCGGAGTGCCACTTCCTCGAGGGCACACGTGAGGAGGTTGCCTCCTACCTGTTGACGCTCGGGGCGATCAACTTCGGCTCGGGCTGGTTTCCGACACTTCACAAACGGCCGCAGTGCTCGGGCTACTTCACGATCGCTTGGGCGCTGACCGACCGCTTCAGAGCCGTCGGCTCGTGGAGTCCCGCCGCACTACGCGAGCTCGCTATCGACGATCTCGCCGGCGTCCTCGGACAGGACCGGGAACACGAGCTCGTTGACCTCTACGCCCGGGCGCTGCGCGAGCTGGGTGGCTTCCTCGGCGACCGGCGCCCAATCGATGTGATCGAGGCCGCCGATGGATCCGCTGTCAGGCTCGCCCAGGCTCTGGCCGACGGCCTGCCGACCTTTCGGGACCCGGGATTCTGGAAGCGCGCCCAGATCATCTCCAGCGATCTGGGGCTGGCCGGAGTCGCGACCTTCGGAGACCTCGACCGGCTGACGATCTTCGCCGACAACCTCGTCCCCCACGTCCTGCGGGTCGACGGGGTGTTGTCCTACGCCCCCGACCTCGCGGCTCGGATCGACGCCGGGGATCTCCTCCCGCCAGGTCGCGAGGAACGGGAGATCCGCGCCTGCGCCGTTCACGCTTGCGTTGCCCTCGCCGAACGGCTTGGGGTCAGCGAGCCGACGCTCGACAACTGGCTCTGGAATCGCGGTCAGGAACCGCGCTACAAAGCGATCCCGCGGCACCGCACGCGGACGACGGCGTACTAGCCGCCGACAGACCTATCCCGCAGCCGGATCCGAGCCCCGCGGG
>JACCVG010000196.1 GCA_013698335.1 Thermoleophilaceae bacterium | reverse complement strand
GCAAGGTCATGGATCCGATCGCCGACAAGCTGCTCGTCACCTCGGCGCTCGTCTCGCTGGTCGCGCTCGACCGGCTGGCCGCCTGGGTGGCGATGGTGATCATCGCGCGCGAGTTCGCCGTCAGCGGTTTGCGGATCGTCGCGATCGAGCAGGGCGTGACGATTCCGGCGAGCTTCCTCGGCAAGCTCAAGACCGCCATCCAGTCGCTCGCCATACTCGCCCTGATCGCGGTCAGTGTGGACAACGCGGAGTGGGTCAGCCTGCTCGTCTACCTGGCGGTCGCGATCACCGTGATCTCCGGCGTCGACTACTTCGTCAAGGCCCGTTCGCTACTGCGCGAGACGCCGGCGACCTAGCGCTTAGCCCTCGAGCCACTCCCGCATCGTGATGTCAGGGCCGGCCGCCGCCCCTCCAGCCAGCTCGCTTCGCAGCGCCCCCAGCGTCCCGTGCCGCTCCGCTACGACGTCATGGCGATGGATCGTCTCGAGGTTCCGCTGGCGGGCCGAGACGAAGGCACCGTCGCCGAGCCCGCCGAACCGCTCGATCGTCGCGCTCAGCATCTCGCGCACACAGTCCTCGACGAAGCGCGGGCGGCGGTGTGCCTTCTCGACGACCTCGACCTCGTCGCCGCGTTTGAGCAGCTCGTAGATCTCCGAGCTCATCGAATGCTCGACGATCTCGAGCAGCGTGCCCGCCTCGATCGGCTCCTCGTACTCCTCGGTCGCGCCGACGTGCAGGGTGCCGAGGCCGCGCTGGTTGTGAGTGGCGATCGGAACAGAGGCGATCACGCGCACGATCTCATCGTCGGTGAACCCCTCGCCGGTGAGCCGCGCGCGGGCGCGCTCGGCGACCATCTCCTGCGCGCACGGACACGCGGTCATGCCCTGGGCCTCGACGCCGACGACCCGGCGGGTGCCCTTGTCTGAAGCCACCGCGGCGCCGAGCATCGTGTAGATGCCCTGCGTCGGCTTGCCCGAGACTGGAGCGATCTGCTGCTCGGGGTAGCGGGCGGTGATCCTCACCTCGGCGCGCAGCCCGTCTTGGCGATCGCGCACCAGGTCGGCGATATGGGCGGCGAGCGTCTCGGCGCGGAAGGCCTGCCGCAGGACGACTTCGTCGATCGCCTCGCCGACGATCTCCTCGAAGCGCGACATGTGGGCGCCCTTCTGATCGGCGTTCAGGTCGACGAAGCACTCGAGCTCCGCGAAGAAGAGCTGCTCTGATTCGCCGGAGCTGATCCGGATCACCTTCTCGACTCCGGTCACGCCGACCCGGGACAGCCCGAGCCTCGTGCTCGGAAGGCGCGCTTGCACGTCGTTGCTCGTCGCGGGGAGTCCCATGGTCAGTTTCAAGATACCGGTGCTAGTGTCCGGCGCGCCGTTGTATTTGGATGTCTAATTCGACGCTTGAGGGAGCGAGGAATTGACCGCTAAAGAGGATGGAGCGCTACTCGTTGCTGAGCCGGCCGAGTTCCCGTTCGGCGAAATCGAGGAACTCCGCGCGCTGGTCGGGGAAGGCCGCGAGCGCGGCTTCCTGACTTTCAACGAGATCGCCTCCTGTCTCGAGGAGGTGGACGTCACCAAGGAGCAGGTCTCCCAGCTCCACGCCCACCTGCTCGAGCACGGCGTCGAGATCGTCAACGAGGACGGAAAGCCCGCGGTCTCCGAAGTCGCCGGTGTCGAGGCGTCAGCCGCCAACAAGGACAGCGAGGGCACGGGCGGCAAGAAGGTCGAGATCGATCTGACGGTCGAGCCGAGCCTCGACTCGCTGCGCCTCTACCTGCGCTCGATCGGCCGCGTGGAACTGCTGACCGCCGAGCAGGAGGTCGCGCTCGCCCAACGGATCGAGCGCGGCGACATGCGCGCCAAGCAGCACATGATCGAGGCCAACCTACGGCTCGTCGTCTCTATCGCAAAGGGTTACCTCGGGCGCGGCCTGACCTTCCTCGACCTGATCCAGGAAGGCTCGCTCGGGCTGATCCGCGCGGTCGAGAAGTTCGACTACCGGCGCGGCTACAAGTTCTCCACCTACGCGACGTGGTGGATTCGGCAGGCCGTCACCCGCGCGATCGCCGACAAAGCGCGGACGATCCGGATCCCGGTGCATATGGTCGAGAAGCTCAACAAGGTCGTCCACGTCGAGCGTGCGCTGGTCCAGGAACTCGGCCGCGAGCCGACCCCCGAGGAGATCGCCGCCGAGCTCGAGGTCACACCGCGCGAGGTCAAGGACATCCTGCGGATGGCCCAGCTGCCGGTCTCGCTCGAGAAGCCGGTCGGCGACGAGGAGGACTCCGAGCTCGGCGACTTCATCCCTGATGACGGAGCCGACTCGCCGCTCGAGTGCGCGATCGAGAACCTGCGCAAGGAGAACGTGCGGCTGGCGCTCGACGCGCTCCCCGTCCGCGAGCGCGAGGTGATCGAGATGCGCTTCGGCCTCAAGGGCCATCAGGCGCGGACGCTCGAGGAGGTCGGCCGCGCCTTCGGAGTCACGCGCGAGCGGATCCGCCAGATCGAGAACAACACGCTCAAGAAGCTCGAGCTACTGCCCGAGGCGCAGCGGCTCCGCGACACCGTCTGAGTCGTCGGCCGGGCGGGCCGGCGACTACAATCCCGAGCCGCTCGGGGGGATGTCCGAGTGGTTAAAGGAGACGGGCTGTAAACCCGTTGGCTCTGCCTACGCAGGTTCGAATCCTGCTCCCCCCATAGCCGAGGTCGTAGAAGCCGTCAACCGCGCCTGGTAGCGAGTGGCGCCAGCGCGCGCTCAAGTTAACCGGGGGCACGACCGATAGAGAACTGCGTCCCTTCTTCGATTCGGCGGCAGCTTGCGCTGCCGTTCAGAACCGGGGTCCGACCCCGCATGGCGCTGCAAGCCCACGCTCGATCGCGAGCCGGAAGGAGCAGCATCGATGAACACGGAAGCGCCGCACTCGGAGAAACGGCCGGCCCTCCCGGCGGAGTTCGGCTCCCTTCCGAAGGCCCCGACCGGGATCGATGGCCTCGATGAGGTGACCGAGGGCGGGCTCCCCCGTGGGCGTCCGACGCTCATCTGTGGCCCGGCTGGGTGCGGCAAGACCCTGCTCGGGCTCGAGTTTTTGGTCCGCGGGATCACCGAGCACGGCGAGAACGGAGTATTCGTCGCCTTCGAAGAGACCCGCGAGGATCTGATCGCGAACGTCGAATCACTGGGCTTCGATCTGGCCCAGCTGGAAGCCGACGGCCAGCTCGCGATCGACCACGTGAGCATCGAGCCTACGGAGATCGAGCAGTCGGGGGAGTGGGATCTCGAAGGCTTGTTCATCCGCTTAGGTGCCTCGATCGATGCGGTGGGCGCCGACCGCGTCGTGATCGACACGATCGAGAATCTGTTTGGCGCGTTCCCCGACAAGGCGACGCTGCGCGCCGAGCTTCGCAGGCTGTTCCGTTGGCTGAAGGATCGTGGGGTCACAGCGATCATCACCGGCGAGCGCGGCGATGGTTCGCTGACCCGCCACGGAATCGAGGAGTACGTCTCCGATTGTGTGATCGTGCTTGACCATCGCGTCAGCGAGGAGACCTCGACACGCCGGCTCCGAATCCTCAAGTACCGCGGATCGCTGCACGGAACCAACGAGTACCCGTTCCTGATCCACCGAGGGGGGATCACGGTCGTCCCGATCACCTCCCTGGGAATCGAGCACGACGTCTCCGGTGAGCGGCTTTCGATGGGCGTCGCCCGGCTCGACGAGATGCTTGGAGGTCGCGGAGTCCTGCGCGGCAGCTCGATCCTCGTCAGCGGAACCGCCGGCACCGGCAAGTCGACGATCGCCGCCCAGTTCTGCGACGCCGCCTGCCGGCGTGGCGAGCGAGCGCTCTACTTCGCTTTCGAGGAATCCGAGGCCCAGATCGTCCGGAACATGGCCTCGGTCGGGATGGACCTCGGACAATGGGTTGAGCAGGGGTTGCTGAAGTTCACCTGCGTTCGGCCGAGCCTGGCCGGCCTTGAAGCCCACCTCTCCTCGATGCAGGCTCTGGTCGCCGAGTTCAATCCCTCGGTCGTCGTGATCGACCCGATCTCCGATCTCCTGACGGCGGGAGCCAGCCGCGATGTGTCCGCGATGCTCACCCGTCAGGTCGACTTCCTCAAGGTCAGAGGTGTGACCGCCCTGTTCACGAGCCTCGACCAGCACCTTCAGCTCGAGGAGGCCAACCACCAGATCGCCGCGCTGATCGACGTCTGGCTGCTGGTCGCGACCCAGAAGGCCAACGGCGAGCGCAACCGCTCTCTGTCGGTGCTCAAGGCCCGCGGGATGGCGCACTCCAATCAGATCCGCGAGTTCCTGCTCACTGAACGCGGCATCGAGATCGCGGGCATCCACCGGTTTGAAGAGGTGCTCACAGGATCAGCGCGCATCGCCCAGGAGGAAGCGCACCGTCGTGGAAACGGTGGTCCCGCCGAAGCGAGCCCTGGCCCCGCGCCGGAGCTCGTTGCGGGCGTACCCCGGGCGGGTGGGGCACAGTGACCCCCGAGAGCTCCCCCGAACCGGTCGACTCCGCGCAGGAGACGGAGGTCTGCCAGCTGCGGCTCTACGTCGCCGGACAGTCTCCGAAGTCACTCAAGGCGTTGGTCAACCTCAAGCGCCTCTGCGACGAGCACCTTCACACAGGCTACGAGATCGAGGTCGTCGACTTGGTCGAGAACCCGCAGCGCGCCGCGGACGACGAGATCATCGCGCTCCCTACGCTCGTGCGACGGTTGCCTGCGCCCCTGCGCAAGGTGATCGGAGACCTGTCCGACACCGAGCGGGTCCTCTGCGGACTCCAGCTCTCGCCAATGGAGAACGGGGCGCTCGTCGATGGTTGATACGGCCCTCGAGCGGCTCGAGGCAGCGCTTGCGAAGCTCGAATCAGAGCGCTACGAGCTGACCCTGTTCGTCAG
The DNA here is from genome assembly GCA_013698335.1 of Thermoleophilaceae bacterium. Classification (GTDB taxonomy): domain Bacteria; phylum Actinomycetota; class Thermoleophilia; order Solirubrobacterales; family Thermoleophilaceae; genus JACCVG01. Next base: position 17,326 of record JACCVG010000196.1, on the reverse strand, counting down.
CGGTGCCTCGGCATCCTCGGAGCGCGCGATCCGCAACGCCAAGGCGGTGTGTGACCTCCACCTCGGCGGACGGCACGATCTTAGGATCGTCGACGTCAACCAAGAGCCGGATCTCATTCGCGGGAGCCGCGTGCTGGCTACCCCCACGTTGGTAAAGGAAATCCCGGCGCCCGAGCGCATGCTCGTCGGCGATCTGTCCGACCGTGAGCGCGTGCTGCTTGCCCTCGACGTACGTGTGGTCGAGAAGCCCAGCGCGGAGGCCGCCTGATGACCTCGTCGCCACTCGGCGCGGACGGCCAGTCCGAGTCCGCCGATCTCAGAACACAGCTGGCCGAAGCACGCGAGACGCTGCGCGCGATTCGCCACGGGGAGGTCGACGCGCTCGTCGTGGCGGACGGCTCGTCGGGCGAACAGGTGTTCACGCTTTCGAGTGCGGACCGGCCATATCGGATGTTCGTCGAGACGATGCGCGACGGAGCGGCGACCGTCTCCGCATCCGGCCTGATCCTGTTCGCAAACCGCCGACTCGCCGAAATGCTCGGACGCCCTCTCTCGCAAATCATCGGACAGCGCCTCGGCGCGCTGGTCGGTGCCGGGCACGACTCGCAGCTGGCCCGGATCCTGCGACCCCGCACCGTTGAGCCGATCGAGCTCGACTTGATCGGAACCGGCGGAAGGTTGATCCCCGTGCGCGTCTGTGCGTCGGCCGCGGCGGTCGAGTCCGAGCAGCTCATCTATCTGACCCTCGCCGACCTGACCCAGAGCCGGGCGGATGAGCAGCGGCTGGTTACCGCTCACGAAGAAGCGCTCGAGGCCTCGCGCCTGCGCTCCCAATTTGTCGCCAACATGACCCATGAGATCCGCACGCCCCTCAACGGCGTAATCGGGCTAAGCCGCCTGCTGGCCAGCACTTCGCTCGACGAGGAGCAGCGCGAGTACACCAAGGGGATGGAGACCTCCGGGTCGGCGCTGACGGCGGTGGTCGACGACATCCTCGACTTCGCGAAGGTTGAAACCGGCAGGCTGTTCATCGAGGAGGTGCCCTTCCCGCTGCGGACGCTCGTAGAAGACGTCTGCTTCGCCGCGGCCCTCCATGCGCGCGTCAAGGGCGTGGAGATGCTGACCTGGGTCGACGAAGCCCTACCGGCGATCGTGTCTGGCGACGCGCATCGCGTGAGCCAGATCCTTGGCCACCTCTTGAGCAATGCCATCAAGTTCACTGCATCCGGCGAGATCCGTGTTCGGGTGATGGGCGACCCGGCCGGAGCTTCCTCGGTCCGGTTCGAGGTCACGGATACCGGCGTCGGCATCAACCCGACGGCCCTCGGGGAGATCTTCCAATCGTTCTCTCAGGCGGATGGCTCGAGTACCCGCGCGTACGGGGGTGTCGGCCTCGGGCTGGCTATCTCCGAACAGCTCGCGGAGCTCATGGGGGGCGAGATCGGGGTGGAGAGCATCGAGGGGGAGGGCAGCACGTTCTGGGTCACCCTGCCCCTGGCGGCGGCTGCGGTCGGCGACGTGCCGCCTGAGCTCCCCGACCGTCCCGCGATCGAACCCGGCCATGGCTCCGGACCCCGGGTGCTCTTGGCAGAGGACAACGCGGTCAATCAGCTGGTCGCCGTGAGGATGCTGGAAAAGCAGGGCTTCCGGGTCGACGTGGCGGCCAACGGCCAACTGGCGCTCGACATGTGGGAGCGCGAGAGCCACACAACGGTCTTCATGGATTGCCAGATGCCCGTCCTCGACGGCTACGAGGCGACCGCCGAGATCCGGCGGCGCGAAGAAGGCGGCGATCGCCGGACAGTCATCATCGCGCTGACCGCCAATACCGCGAACGGCGATCGCGAGCGCTGCCTGGCCGCTGGGATGGACGACTACATCGCGAAGCCCGTCAGCCAGGGGGCGATTCGTGATGCAGTCATCCGAACGATCGGCGGAGAACGGGTTCCCCCTTCCTCTGGCATTCCGCGATCGGACGGCCTGGTCGGTGCCCGGTCGGCTTCGGAGCAGCCGCTGATCGACCGGGCTCTGCTCGATGAGGTCTGTGGCGGCGACTCGATGATGCAGCAAGACCTCGTCGCGCTGTTCGGAGAGGGCGCGCGGGCAAGCCTGAATGACATCCACCAGGCGATAGAGGCAGGCGACGCGGCAGCCCTTGGCCGCGAGGCCCACAAGCTCAAGGGCAGCGCGGCGACCGTCGGAGCGCTGCGCGTGGCCGATCTCAGCGATCAACTTTGTCAGGCGGCGCGCGCAGGCCTGCTCGCGGATGGGCCAAGTCTTTTCGACCAGCTCGAGGACGGGCTGACGCGAACCTTCAATGCGTGGGACGCCGAGCCGGCCGCCAACCAGGTATCGCCATGAGGCGATCTCTGACCGGCATCAAGGACCGGTGGACCTCAGCCGGGCCGGGCGGATCGGTCGTCCGCCACCTCCTGCCCGCGGCAGCCGCCACCCTGTTCGTGCTCGCCTTCCTGCGCTGGCAGGGTGAGCAGCTGGGGCTGTACGGGACAACCGCTGGACTCCTGCTGATGACGGCGGCATCAATCGGCATCATCAGTGGACTGGTGTTGCATCTCGCGCGTTCGCTCGATCACGCTTCCGCGACGCAACTCGAGGTACAGCAACGTTTGCGCCACAGCTCCCAGTACTTCGAGCTCTCGCACGACATGGTTTGCACTGCGGGGTTCGACGGGGTCTTCAGGGAGTTGAACCACGCCTGGACGGAAGCACTGGGTTGGACTGAGACGGAACTGCGCTCCCGCCCGTTCGTGGAGTTCGTCCACCCCGACGACCGTGAGCGAACCGCGCAGGAAACCGCATGCCTGGCGGATGGGAAAACCACCGCCGATTTCTACAACCGCTACGCGACCAAGGACGGCCAGTGGCGCTGGATCGAATGGAAGGCGAGGGCCGATCTCGAGGACGGAACGATCTACGCATCGGCACGCGACGTGACCCACCGGAAGTCGGCCGAGGCTGCCCTCGAGCGTGGCGAACGTCAGACCCGGCAGATCCTCGCGACGGCGCACGACGCATTCGTCTCGATCGACGGCGAAGGCACGATCATCGACTGGAATCCGCAGGCCGAAGCCAGCTTCGGCTGGTCGCGTGAGGAGGCGCTCGGACGGGAGCTCGCGACGACGATCATCCCGGAGGGCAACCGAGAAGCACACACGCGTGGCCTCGCGCGCTTTCTCGAGACAGGTGAGGGAAAAGTGGTCGGGAAGCGGCTCGAGCTGACCGCGCTGAATCGCGACGGCTACGAGTTTCCGGTCGAGTTGACGATCTCTCCACTCATGACCGACCGCGGCTACATCTTCAACGCCTTCCTCCGAGACATCAGCGAGCGCAAGCGCGCTACCGAAGACATCGCAGACGCGCGCGACCTGGCGCTGCAGGCCTCGAGCACGAAGTCGATGTTCGTCGCCACCGCCAGTCACGAGATCCGCACGCCTATAAACGGTGTCATCGGGGTATCGGAGATGCTGCTCGACACCGACCTGAACGACGAGCAGCGCGGGTATGCAGAGACGATCATCTCGTCGGGAGAGGCGCTCGTAGAGATCATCGACGACTTGCTCGACTTCTCCAAGATCGAGGCGGGCCGGCTCGATCTCGACCTCGCCGACGTCGACCTCCGCGAGACGATCGCCCAAGCCTGCTCGATGCTCGCCGTTCAGGCGCGGTGCAAGGGTTTGGAGCTGGTGGTCGTCGTCGACGCCGACGTGCCGGCGCTCGTGCGCGCTGATGCCGGCCGGTGGCGGCAGGTGGTTGCCAACTTCGTCTCCAACTCGATCAAGTTCACGGCCGAGGGGGAGATCACGGTGCGAGCCAGCGCCAGTCGATCCACCGGATCGACGACAGTGGTCCGGCTCGAGGTGACCGACACCGGTATCGGTATCGAGGACACAGCTCTCGGCCAGCTATTCGAGCCCTACTCGCAGGCAGACGGCTCGACGACCCGCCTCTTCGGGGGGACCGGTCTGGGCCTTGCGATCTCGAAGCAGCTGATCGAGCTGATGGGCGGGCAGATCGGGGTCGAGAGTCAGATCGGACGGGGGAGCTCGTTCTGGTTCGAGGTCGAGGTCGAGGTGGCGGTGATCGATGGGCGGGAAGAGGGGTCTGAGGGCGTCAGCGAGCCCGTGGACCCAGCGGACTGCGTCCCGCCAAACGGCTCGAGCCGGTGCATCCTGGTGGTCGAGGACAATCCGGTCAATCAGTTGGTGACCGGGCGTCTGGTCGAGAAGTGCGGCTTCGAGGCGCAGATCGCCGGGAACGGGCGTCAGGCCCTGGAGGCGATGTCGGACGGACGCTTCGCGGCCGTGCTGATGGACTGTCAGATGCCCGAGCTCGACGGCGACGAGACGACGCGCGAGATACGCCGGCGGGCGCTCGGCAAGTGGCGCATCCCGATCATCGCCGTAACGGCCAACGCGATGCATGGCGAGCGTGAGCGATGCATCGCTCAGGGGGCCGACGACTACCTGACCAAGCCGCTGCGGCACGAGGCGCTGAGAGGAGCGCTCGACCGCTGGGTCCCGGACTCGCCGCAAGGCCTGCTGAGTCCCAGCGGCTCTCGCGGCCCGGCTCCCCGACCGGTCTGATTCGCCTGCTCCTTCATTACAATCCACGCATGGCGACGCTACGGGAGGAGCGACTGGCAAACAACGAGGCGCTGTTCCGGCTCGCCAACGAGCGGATGGCCGAATGGGAGGAGCGGCAGGGCCCCGACGCGGACGCCGACTTCTACCTGTGCGAATGCGCCGACGTCGACTGCCGTGAGAAGGTGCGGCTGCGGACGGCTGAGTACGAAGCCGTTCGTTCGGATCCGCGCCACTTCCTCGTCGTGACCGGCCACGACGTGGCTGAGGTCGAGACCGTCATCGAGCGCCACGGGAGCTGGTCCAAGGTCGAGAAGAACCCTGATCTCGTTGGGATCCTCGAGGCGACTGACCCTCGTACCGACTGAGTGTCGAGCAGCGCCGACGTAATCGTCGTAGGCGCCGGCCTCGCCGGTCTCGTGGCGACCGCCGAGCTGGCCGACGCCGGCCGCCGCGTGCTCCTGCTCGACCAAGAGCCCGAGGCCTCGCTCGGCGGCCAGGCGTTCTGGTCCTTCGGCGGCCTGTTCCTCGTCGACAGCCCCGAGCAGCGAAGGATGCGGATTCGCGATTCGCGCGAACTGGCGCTGCAGGACTGGTTCGGGAGCGCGGGCTTCGATCGGGACGAGGACCACTGGCCCCGCAGGTGGGCCGAGGCTTACGTCGACTTCGCCGCCGGTGAGAAGCGCCCGTGGCTCCACGCCCAGGGCGTCCGCTTCCTGCCCAATCCCGGCTGGGCCGAGCGCGGCGGGTATCTGGCGACCGGACACGGCAACTCGGTTCCGCGCTTCCACGTCGTCTGGGGCACCGGCCCTGGCGTGATCGCGCCGTTCGTCAGACGCGTACGCGAGGCGGAGCGGCGCGGCCTGGTCACCTTGGCTTTCCGCCACCGGGTCAACGGCCTGACCGCCAGCGCGGGGGAGATCACCGGCGTCGAGGGCGAGATCCTCGAGCCGAGCGCGGTCGCTCGCGGCGAGGCCAGCTCGCGCGGCGTTATCGGGGACTTCTCGCTTCAGGCACAGGCCGTGGTCGTGACCTCCGGCGGAATCGGCGCCAACCACGACCTCGTGCGCCAGAACTGGCCGAGCCGGCTCGGTACGCCGCCGGCGCGGATGCTCTCGGGTGTGCCCGAACACGTCGATGGGCGGATGCTCGCGATCAGCGAGGAAGCCGGCGCCAACCTGATCAACCGCGATCGCATGTGGCACTACGTCGAGGGGATCGAGAACTGGAACCCGATCTGGGCGCGCCACGGCATCCGCATCCTGCCCGGACCGTCGTCGGTCTGGCTCGACGCGCGTGGAAACCGGCTGCCGGTGCCGCTGTTCCCGGGCTTCGACACGCTCGGCACGCTTGACCACATCATGAAGACGGGCCACGACCACACGTGGTTCGTCCTGACCCAGAAGATCATCGAGAAGGAATTCGCGCTCTCGGGCTCAGAGCAGAACACTGACATCACCGGCAAGAGCATCCGCCAGGTGCTGGCCGGCCGCCTCGGGTCGGGCGCGCCCCCCGCGGTCGAGGCGTTCAAGACCAACGGGGTTGATTTCGTGGTCGAGAACGACCTCCCCGCGCTGGTGCGCGGGATGAACGCGGTCACCGGCGAGAACCTGCTCGAGCTCGCCTCCGTCGAGCGCGAGGTGGTCGCGCGCGACCGGGAGCTCGACAATCCCTACACCAAGGACCTCCAGATCACCGCGATCCATGGCGCCCGGCGCTACTTCGCCGATCGCGTCAGCCGGATAGCCGCCCCGCACCGGATCCTCGACCCGAAGGCCGGCCCGCTGATCGCGGTGCGGCTCTCGATCGTCACCCGCAAGACGCTCGGGGGGCTCCAGACCGACCTGTCCGGCCGCGCCCTCCGCGCGAGCGGCGAGCCGCTCCCGGGCCTCTACGCGGCCGGCGAGGTCGCCGGCTTCGGCGGCGGCGGCGTCCACGGCTATCGCTCACTCGAAGGCACGTTCCTCGGCGGCTGCATCTTCTCCGGCCGAATCGCGGGCCGCGCGGCGGCTGCGGCGGTCGGCTAGCGCGAGAACTCACGCACAGGCCGAGCGTCGCGTGCGCATGACCGGTGGGGTCTAGCTCGCGCGCCTACAACGCACCGGCCGACGCTTTCGCTTCGAGTCCTGGGCTCGGCAGGTCTTGCGCCTCGGCCAGACTCGCTTGTCGACGCGCACGTTGTAGAAGCCGGTCGTGCCGTCCGTGAACCAGACCTCGCGGCGGCCCGGGGCGAATGCCGGCTTGGACATCGCATAGGCGCTCGGCATCAGCCCGTTCTCTACACGCGCCTGGGTCGGAGGAACGAAGTAGGCGATTTCCTTCGGTGACTTCAGTTCGCTGATATCGAAGACACGCAGGCCTGATGCGATGAAGGAGCAGGCCACGACCTTCGGGTCGACTGCCGTGGGGACGGCGCAGTAGTGGGCGGCGTAGCCCTGGACGGGGCTCTCTGCTCCCGGGTCCTGGGAGGCAGCGCGGTGCTCGGCGGGCTGGTTGACCTTCAGGCGCAGGTTCGAGATCACTCGTGGCCGCCGATCATTGGAGATATCGATGATCCGCGCGGCGCCAACCTCGTCTCTACCTCCCTCGCGGCCGGATAACCCCGCTGTGTACTCGTCGAACTCGAGCAGGTAGGGCTTGCCGCGAACGCTGAAAGGCGCCGTGTTCTGCGGGATCGAGACCGATTTCCACGTCAGCCGGCTGATCTCACGCGTCTTCGGGTCGCGCGCGCGAGCCTGGATCTCGGACGTGTCGAGGATCATCAACTCGCCTGCGATCGGGTCTGCGATGTAGGCCCGATCGCCGTCATCGCTCAGCGACATGCCGTGCGAGACGATGTTGCCGTGCCAAATCGGGTCTGGCCGCTTGGGATTGGTGACGTCGATCGCCGTAATCGCCGCGACCGAGGTGCCGGTCGCGTAGAACGTCTTGCCATCGCGGCTGAAGCCGCTCTCGTGCCCGTAGCGGGCTACCAGCTCCGTGGATTGGAGAACGGGGCGCCGACAGTCGGCGCTGAGGTCGTAGATCGAGACGAGCCCGGGGTGGGTCGCCGGGTCGCCGAGCACCGCGGCGAGCAGTCCGCGCTTCTTGTTGAGGCTCAGCGACTCGTGCGGGGTGAGCATCGCGGGCTCGGTCAGGGTGGCGGTCTGGACCGGATTCGCCGGATCGGACATGTCGAGCACCGCGACGCCGAGTGAGCTGCCCGAGAGCTTGAGCGCATTCAGCGGAAAGAGCAACGCGGTGTCGTAGTAGGCGCATTCGTTGCCCTGCCGATCGATGTAGCGCCAGACCTTGAAGCCACCTGAGGAGCCCTGGCGGCTGACGAGGGATACGTTGCACGAGAGGCCTTCGCTGGCAGCGCCCGCCGGGACGCGACCCTGGATGCCCGGTTCCTCGTTTGAGCCGGGCAAGCAGTCGGCACGCGGTGTAGCCCTCAGCGGCGGTTCTGCGCGCCGCTGGACCGGCGCTTTCGCCGGGGTCTGGCCGCCCGCCTGTCCGAGCGCCAGCAGGTCGGTCAGCTCGCCGAGGGCCGCTTGGGCGATCGGCACGACGAGTGCGAGCGCGAGCAGCGGGAGGGCCATAGAGAGAACACCCCGCAACGACCGCCGACGCTTGCCGCCAGCGCGACCGGAGGGTGCTCCCATCGGAGACATGTTAGACGGCTATGACGCGAGCGGCGGACCCCCGAACACGAGCACGTCGACCAGCAGCAGCGCGGCGACGGCCACGACGACGATCGCGAATGCACGGCTCAGCGCCTCGGTCGGCAGGCGTCGGCCGATGCCAACCCCGAGCAGCGCGCCGACCGCGGTGGCGCCGCCGAGAACGCCGGTGATCGTCCAGTCCGGTTGCGCTCCGGCACCGAGGTGGCTCAGTAACGCAAAGGCCCCGGTCGCGGTGATCAGCACCAGCGACGTGGCGATCGCGCGCCTGATCGGGACGCCGAGCAGCACCGTCAGGCCGGGCACCAGCAAGAACCCCCCGCCGACCCCGAAGAAGCCGGTCAGCAGGCCGACCGCGAGCCCCACGGCAAGCACGCGCGCGGGCGAGGGCCGAGGGCAGTCCTGCTCGTCGGGCTGACCATTCGGTCCTCCGCCCGCGTTAGACCAGGTCAGTGCGGCCGCGCTCAGCAGGACTCCGACGAACGTCAGTAGCAGCAGCCGAGGGCTCACGCTCACGCTCGCCACCGCGCCGAGGAACGCTCCCGCAGCGCTCGGCAGAATGAACGAGACCGCGATCCGCCAGCAGATCTGATGGTCGCGCAGATGCAGCGATGCGCCGACGCTGGCCGCCACCGCGACGACGATCAGCGCCGCCGTCGAGGCGGGCCCGGTGCCCTGGCCGAGGACGTAGACGAGGACCGGGAGCGCGAGGATTGCGCCCCCACCGCCGACCGCTCCGACGAGCGCCCCGATCAGCAGACCGAACGGAAGCGCGATCAGGGTCGTTTCCACCGGGCCATTCAACCAGCGAGTTGTAAGGTCGAGAGGCTGATGATCTTCCGGCAGATGACCCACGAGGATCTCGGGTGCGCCTCCTACTTGATCGGCGACGCTTCCGCGGGGGTTGCGGCCGTCGTCGACCCGCGCTTCGAGATCGAGGAGTACCTCGAACTCGGCCGTTACATGGGCGTCTCGATCGAGCACATTCTCGAGACCCACAACCACGCCGACCACGTCTCCGGGCACGGCCGGCTGGCGGCGGCCACGGGGGCGACCATTCATATCCATGCGTTGGCCGAGGTCGACTTCGCGCACGAGCCGTTCGACGACGGCTGGACGCTTGAACTCGGTTCGGTGCGGGTCGCGGCGCTACACACCCCCGGCCACCGCCCCGAGCACACCGTTTTCACGCTCACTGATACGGCGAGGGGCGAGCAACCGTGGGCGGTGCTGACCGGTGACACCCTGTTCGTCAACGACGTCGCCCGCCCCGATCTCGCGATCGAGAAGCGAGCCGGTGCCCGCGAGATCCATCGGTCGCTCCAGACCAAGCTGCTGCGGTTGCCGGACGAGTGCGAGGTTTGGCCGGGCCACCTCGGCGGCTCGATGTGCGGCGGACCCGGGATGGACATGAAGGGTTCCTCGACGATCGGCTTCGAGCGCGCGCACAACCCGACGCTCGCGATCGAGGACGAGGACGAGTTCGTCGCTGAGGCGATGCGCCGGATCGGCCCCCAGCCACCCAACTTCCACGCGATCGTCGACCTCAACCGCGGGCCGCTGCTGACGACGGGCGTCGAAGTGCTCCCGCTCGCCCCCCGTCAGGTCGAGCAACAGCGCGCCGAGGGCGCCCTGATCGTCGATGTCCGCACCGATCAGCAGTTCGACGACGCGCACATCCCCGGCTCGGTCTGCCTGCCGATGCTCAACGCGGGGTTCGGATCGAGGCTCGCCTGGATCGCTGACCGCGACCAGGACGTGGTTTTCGTCGGGCGCGATGACGAGGACGCCCGCCGGGCCGGCAAACTGGCCGTGGCGATCGGCATCAGGCGGATCAGCGGGTTGCTGGCCGGAGGAATGACGAGCTGGCGCCAGGAGGGACGCCCGGTCGACCGGATCACGAGGCTGTCGGTCGACGAGCTGCCCGAACAGTTCGCCCAGGGCCGCGGCTTGCAGATCCTCGACGTCCGCGAGCAATCCGAATGGGCCGCCGGCCACATCCCCGGTTCGCACTTCAAGCCTTGGCACGACATCGATTCCACGCCCGAGGGTCTCGATCCCGGTCGGACGATCGCCGTGATCTGTGGCTCGGGCCAGCGCGCCGCGATCGGGGCGAGCCTCCTGCAACGGTTCGGCGCACCTTCGATCGTGCACATCGTCGACGGAGGGGTGGGCCGCTGGCGCGAACTCGGCCATCCGATCGAGACCGCGCGCGATCTCGCGGGCGACTTCGTCTGACTAGGAAGAGCGGTCGAGCGCCGACAGTAGGTCGACGCTGAACTTCGCGACGCGCTCAGGCGGAAACTGATCCCCGTGGGTGAGCGTCAGCCGCGCCGCATCTTCGGCGGCGCCCATGATCACGTAGGCGGCGAGCTCCTGATCGAGGTCACCGAGCCCCAGTTGCGCGATTCCCCATGCGACCATCGGCTCGATCTGACGTACGAGTTGTTCGCGGTTGCGGTGGACCTCGTCGCGGACTCCCGGTGGCGTGCCGTCAGCGGGCAGGAGGATCAACCGCCACGTGTCCGGATATTCACGCACGGCTTCGAGCCCGCGCGCGATCGCATCGCCGAGGATCTGACCCGGGTCGCCGCTCAGCGGCAACCTCGGGAGCGCGCCGGCGATCGCGCTCAGGACCCTCTCCTGCTCGCGCTCGAGCAGCGCCATCAGCAGCTCCTGCTGGTTGGGAAAGGCGTCGTAGACGACCGTCTTGGCGATCTCGGCCTCGCGCGCGACGGCTTCCATCGAGACTCCGCCGTAGCCGCTCTTGGCGATCAGCTTCAGCGTTGCGTCGAGCAGCTGCTCGCGCCGCTCCTCGCGGGGCAGCCGGGGTGAGTATTTCCGCCGTGTCCGGGTCGCCATGTCTGCGCCCAGCTTGACGGTCGCGGCGGCGACTTGCAATGTACGGCCCCGTATGTACACTCCCGGACCATGGGCGGTCAGGGACTTCTCGCCGCAGCCGGCTCGGCGGGCGGCGCGCCGATCGATCAGCTCGCGATCCTCGCGTTCGTCTACATCGGCGGCACCGGGGCGCTCGTCTGGCTGATCCGCGCCCACCGCGCCGGCCGGACGCAGGTGCTCGCCCGTGTGGCCACGGCTACGTCGTTCGTCTTCCGTGCCCCGGGCTGGAGTGCGCTCCCGGTCTTGATTGCCGCCGGCTCGCTGCTACTGACCATGGGCGGCGGTTTCTGGGACATCGGCTACCACATCGACTATGGGCGCGATGACGGCCCACTCGGCAATCCCGGCCACTATCCGCTGCTGATTGGTTTCTTCGGCACCCTGGCCGCCGGCATCCTCTGCATCGGCCTCGCCGATGAACGCGACCGCAGCGGCCACTGGATCCGGATCACGCGCGAATGGCACGTCCCGATCGGCGGCGCCCTGCTGATTGGCTGCTCGGCGTTCGGCCTCACTGCACTGCCACTCGACGACGTCTGGCACCGGATCTTCGGACAGGACGTGACGCTCTGGTCGCCGACCCACTTCATGCTGCTGGGCGGCGCGACGATGTCGGTGATCGCAATGTGCGTGCTGATCGCCGAGGGCGCGCTGGCTTCCCGCAACCGTCCCGCCACGGAGCAGCCGTCCGGATCGCCCTGGGCGCGGTTCGAGCTGCTCGGGCCCGATCGGCCGATCGCTCGCTTCGAGTTCTTCCGCGGAGGGGAGTTCGCCGCGCGCGCCGGCAAAGCGTGGAGCAAGATCCAGCGCTTCGCCCTGCTCGGCGGGATGCTCGTCGGGCTCGAGGCGTTTCTCGCCGAGTTCGACTGGGGCGTCCCGCTCTACCGCCAGGTCTGGCAACCGCTGCTGCTGATGGCCTTCGCCGCCTTCGTCTTCTCGGCCGCCCGTGGATGGGCGGGACGCGGCGGGGCGATGGGTGCCTGGGGCTTCTACATCGTGATCCGCAGCGCGGCCTCGCTGATTCCCGTGCTCGCGGGCCGCTCGCTGGCGGTCGTCCCACTGCTGCTCGTTCCCGCGATCTGCGTCGAGCTCGTCGCGCTGCGAGTCAGCCCGAGGACGCGGCCGATCGCCTTCGGCGCGCTGGCCGGTCTCTTGGGCGGGACGCTCGGCTTCGCCGCTGAGTACGGCTGGTCGAATCTCGTCTACCCGCTCCCCTGGGGACCCGATCTGATCGCCGAGGGCCTGATCTCAGCGACGGTCGCCGCGATCAGCGGCGGCGTACTCGGAGGATTGCTGGCCGCCGCGCTTCGCAGGGAACTGCCGACTCCGCGCGCGGCGCGCATCGCCTGCATCGGAGCCTTCGCGGCGTTCATCGCCATCGGAGTCAGCGCCGGGCTTCGCGAGCTGCCCGTCGCCGACGTCACCGTCGAGCTGACCAACGTCAGCGAGGAGCCGCGCCGCGAGGCGCTCGCGACCTTCCGCATCGAGCCCGCCAGCGCCGCCGAGGACGCGAACTGGCTCTACATGCTCGCCTGGCAGGGCGGGCCGGGCACGCAGCGGATCGTTGACCGGCTCGAGCCGGTCGGCGACGGCGTCTACCGCTCGACCCAGCCGATCCCTCTGCACGGCAGCTGGAAGTCGGGACTGCGGCTCCAGCAAGGCCGCGCCCGTGGTGCCGTGCCGCTGCGCCTGCCGACCGACAGCGAGCTCGGCGGCGCGGGCGCCGAGGTGCCGACCTCGTTCACGCTCGCCGAGGGTCCCGACATCTTCGCGGGGGCCTCTGGCGCCGAGCTCCCGGCACCGGCGAGCTTCACGAGGCCGTTCCTCGAGGACGGCCTGATCATGCTGCGTGAGAGCAAGGGCGATGTGCCGCCGTGGCTGTGGGTCGCCTCGGCTTCGCTGATCGCCTTGATCTACGGCGTCTTCATCACCGGTATCGCGGTCGGGGTCAGCCGACTGGCCCGCAGATCCGGTCCCGCGCAGACGGTTGCCGCGGAGGACGATGTCGCCGCGACTGCGGCGACGCGGCGCGGCCTAGGGCCTAGCGTCGCGTAGCCGCGAGCAGCCGCAGGATCTCGAGATACAGCCAGATCAGCGTTACGAGCAGGCCGAACGCCGCGTACCACTCCATCTGTCGCGGCAGCCCGGCCGCCGCGCCCTGCTCGATGAAGTCGAAGTCGAGCGCCAGGTTGAGCGCCGCGACGACGATGATCGCCGCGCTGATGATGATCGAGAGCGTGCCTCCGCCCATCACCGCCTCGGTGTTGACGCCGAACAGCCCGATGACGATCACGACCAGGTAGAAGAAGAAGATCGAGACCGTCGCGCCGATCACGATCATCCGGAACCGCTCGGTGACCTTGATCACCCGGGTGCGGTAGAGCACAAGCATCACCATGAAAACCGCGAACGTTCCGGCGACGGCCTGGATCACGATCCCGTCGAACTGGACGTTCATCAGCGCGCTGAGCACGCCGACGACTACACCTTCCAGGAGCGCGTAGAGCGGGCCGGTCACAGGGGCGAAGTGCGGCTTGAAGATCGTCACGAGGGCGACGATCAGGCCGCCGATCGCCCCGCCGATCAATGCGGGCATCGCCCAGGGGGCACCGTCCAGGGTCGCCGTGCCGGTCACCCAGGCGACCGCCGCGACGATCGCGATCAGGACGAGCGAGCGGTTGCACGCACCCGCGATCGTCATCTTCTCCGTGCCCGACATCGTCTCGCGCGCGCGCGCGTAGAGCTTGTCGGAAAAGGCTGGGTTGCTGGTGGTCTTGGACGTCGTGGTGACGCTCATGAGGCCGACTGTAGCGCGAGGTCTGGCTAGACTCAGGCGCGCGCAGGAGCACGCCCTCCTAGCTCAGTTGGTAGAGCACTTCCATGGTAAGGAAGGGGTCATCGGTTCGAGTCCGATGGAGGGCTTGGTGGTGAAGCCCGCTGCAGACATCCCGGGCCCCTCGCTACCGCGCATCCTCCAGTCCTGGCTCGGGGTGACGCGCCCCGTCAAGACGCGGCTCGCGATGCGCGAGCGCTACGGCTCCCTCTTCCAGTCCAACGACCTGATCGCCGGCCAGATGTTCCACGTCGCCGATCGGGAGCTCGTGGCCCAGATGTTCAAGTGGAAGCCCGGCGATTACAACGTGTCCGAGCCCCGGGAGCTGATGGCCCCGGTGCTCGGGTCCGCGTCGCTGCTGCTGCTCGACGGCGATCGCCACATCCGGATGCGCAAGCTGATGTTGCCGCCCTTCCACGGCGACGCGATCGCCGGCTACGCCGATGTCATTGCGGAGATCACGCGGGCCGAGATGAGGACGTGGCGGGTCGGCCAGAAGGTCCGGACGCGGATCCTCGCCCAGCGGATCACGATGGAGGTGATCATCCGGACCGTCTTCGGTATAACCGATCCGGAGCGGATCGCCGAGTTGCGACGGCTGCTACCCCGACTCTCGTCGATCAGCCCGCTGGTCCTGCTGCTGCGCAACACCCCGGGGCGGTTCGGTCCCTGGGCTAGCTTCGTCCGCCACCGCGACCGTGTCGACGCGCTGCTCCACGAGGAGATCGCGCGGCGGCGGGCGGGTCAGGCGGACGATTCCGCGCGAGACATCCTCGGGCTGCTGCTCGAAGCGCGTGACGAGCACGGACAGCCATTGACCGACGTCGAGCTGCGCGACGAGGTGATCACCCTGCTGCTCGCCGGACACGAGACGACGGCCACATCGATCGGGTGGGCTTTCGAGCGCCTTCTGCGAGCCCCGTCAGCGTTGGCGCGCCTGTCCAAGGAACTCGAGGGCGGCGGGACCGAGTACCTCGATGCCGTGATCAAGGAGACGCTGAGAGTCCGACCGGTCGTGACCGAGGTCTTCCGCGCGCCGACTCACCCGACCGAGCTCGGCGGCTACCGTTTCGACGCGGGCGCTCAGCTCGCGGCGTCCCTGATGCTCGTCCAGTACGACCCCGAGCTGTTTCCGGAGCCGTTCGCCTTCCGCCCGGAGCGCTTTCTCGAGGGGGCGCCGGACTCCTATACGTGGATCCCGTTCGGAGGCGGCGTCCGACGCTGCATCGGCGCGGCGTTCGCGCAGCTCGAGATGAGGGTTGTGATCGCGACGATCCTCTCGCAGGCACAGCTCCGTGCTCCTCGCGCGAAGCCCGAGGTACGCCCGCTTCCGAGGGATCACGCTGCTCCCGAGCCGCGGGGGCGAGGCGATCGTCGAGGCGATCGTCTGAACGCCACCGATCGTGTTCCGCCGGCGCAGGACCGGCCGCTGTCGATCTTCATCCGCTTCCTGAAGTTCGGCCTGCTCGCCTGGGGTGGACCGGCGGCACAGATCGCGATGATCTCGAAGGAGTGCGTCGAAGAGGAGCGCTGGGTCTCGGAGGAGACCTTCAAGAAGACGCTCGCGGTCTACCAGGTGCTTCCGGGCCCCGAGGCCCACGAGTTGTGCGTCTTCTTCGGCCGCCTGCGCGGCGGGCGGCTCGGCGGATTCCTCGCCGGCCTCGGGTTCATGCTGCCCGGGTTCCTACTGATGCTCGGCCTGTCGGTCCTCTATGTCGAAGCGGGGCTCAACGAGCGCTTCGAGGATCTCTTCTACGGGCTACGGGCAGCGGTCGGCGCGTTGACCGCCATGGCGGTCGTGCGGCTGGGCCGCAAGTTCATCGACGATCTCCCGTTGGCGATCATCGCGATCGCCGTCTTCGCCCTGACCCTCGGTGTGTCACTCAGCTTCATCGTGGTCCTCGCAGGTGCCGGTGCTGTCTACTGGATCTGGAGTTCCGCGACGAGTCCTGAATCGCCGGTCGCCTGTTTCACGCCGGTGTTGCCGGCGGCACTGCTCGCCGCGCTCGCCGGCGCGACGCTGACCCTGACGGCCGAGATCTTCCTCGAGGGTCTCAAGGCCGGGCTCCTGACCTTCGGCGGGGCGTACACCGTCATTCCCTTCCTTCAGGAGAGCGCGGTCGAAGGTCAACACTGGCTGACCGAGGCCGAGTTCCTCGACGGGATCGCGCTCGGCGGCGTGCTGCCCGCGCCGCTGATCATCTTCTCGACCTTCGTCGGCTACCTCGCCGGCGGCCTCGGGGGCAGCCTCGCGATGACCCTCGGGATCTTCCTGCCCGCGTTCGTCTTCCCGATCTTTCTGCACCGCCAGCTGGTCGGGATCGCGGAAAGCCCGCGCATCCGCCCGTTCCTCCTCGGGGTCGCAGCTGGGGTGATCGGCCTGATCGCCGCTGTGACGATCGCGATCCTCAGGGTCAGCGTGACCGACCTGCCGACCGCGATCCTGGCGATCGCGGCCTTCGGAGCCCTCTACCGGTTCCAGGGCAAGCTGACCGTGCTGTTCGTAGTCTTCGGCTGCGGTCTGATCGGCGCGCTGCTGAAGCTCGCCGGCGCCTAGTGCTCCAAGGCGAGCAACCCATGTTCACCCTCGTGCTCGACCTGCAGCGTGGTGTGTGAGATTGCGTAGCGCTCCCTGAGCATCGTCGCGACCTCACGCCGACGAGCGTGGCAATCGATGCCCGGCTCGACCAGAACGTGTGCCGAGAGCGCCGGGAAGCCGGACGTGATCGTCCAGACGTGGAGGTCATGGACCTCGCGGACGCCCGGGATCGCCGCCATGCTGTTGCCGATCTCGCCCGCGTCGAGACCCCTCGGTGCGGCCTCCAGCAGGATGCTCATCGCATCGCGGATGATCGACCAGGCGCTGCCCGCGATCAGGACCGCGATCAGCATGCTCACAACCGGGTCGGCGTAGCGCCAGCCGGTGAAGATGATGATCAGGCCGGCGAGGATCGCGCCGACCGATCCGGCGATGTCGGCCAGCACGTGGCGGAGCGCGCCGGAGACGTTCAGGTTGTCGCCCTCGCCGCGGCTCAGGACCCACGCCGCGAGCAGGTTGACGACCAGCCCGCCGATCGCCACGGCGAGCAGCCCGCCGCCGAGTACTTCGGGCGGATCCTCGAACCGTCGAATGCCCTCGTAAATGATCCAGACGCTGATCAGAACGAGTGTCAGGCCGTTGAACAGCGCCGCGAGCACCTCGGCTCGCTGGTAGCCGAAGGTGCGCTGCCAGGTCGTGGGCCGCGAGGCCAGCCAGGACGCCCCAAGCGCCAGCGCGATCGATAGGGAGTCGGAGAGCATGTGACCCGCGTCGGCGAGCAGGGCGAGAC
>JACCVG010000192.1 GCA_013698335.1 Thermoleophilaceae bacterium | reverse complement strand
GATGTGGCTCGGATCGACGTCGAACTGGGTCGTGAAGTCGAGCAGCGTCGCCGGCGCCGGATGGAAGCGCGTGGTCACGTAGACGAAGCGCGAACTCGCCCGGCAGAGCTCGCCGACGGCGCGCCGGACCTGGAGCACCGTCAGGTGTTCGAATACCTCACGACAGACGACGAGGTCGTACCCCTGCTCGGGAGCGATCGGCTCGGTGACGGGCCCGATCGTGATCCGATCGCGGATCGGCTCCGGCGCGAGCTCGACGCTCTCGGGGCTGAAGTCGATGCCCTCGACGTCGACGCCGATCTCGTGCAGGAAGAACATCAGGAAGCCAGGGCCGCAGCCGAGGTCGAGCACCTTCTGCGGGGCGAAGACCTCCTTGATCAGCTCCGGATTGCGCGCCTCGATCTTGCGGCGGGTATCGACGTCGTAGCGGTTGTCGCCCTCGCGCCAGTCGGAGCTGAAGTACTCCTCGCTGTAGTGCTCGGGACCGACGGGGCGCTGCTCGAAGACCGCGCGCTGGAAGCTCTCGACCGTCTGCTCGAGCGACGCGCCGGTCGCGCCGGTCACCCGGCCCGTCCGTTCAGCGGCAGCACGGCGACGGGCGCCTGAACGGCCAGCCCGTGCGAAGCGCTCTCCAGCGAGGCCGCGAGCTCGACCGCGTTCGCGTCCGAGCGGTCGACGAGCACCGGGGCGCCAGGATGGCAGCGCTCGCGCGCGCTGTGGAGGAAACGGAGGATCAACTCGCGATCGGGCCGATCGTCGAGCAACGCGGGAACGGCCTCGCGTATGCCGCTCGAGCCGTCGAGGTCGCGCGTGATGCCGAAGCCCGAATAGAAAGGGCGGCCGATCGTCAGCACAGGCTTGCCGTGCAAGAGCGCCTCGAGGCCGACCGTCGAGCTGATTACGGCGACGGCCTCCGCACCCGCGATCAGGTCATGCGAGCTCGTACGGGCGGGAACCAGCCGCGCGTTGCGGATCCGGCGCAGCCGCGCGAGCGTGCTGAGCTTGTTGCGACCGATCGACATCGGATGCTCCTTGACGACCAGGTCATAGCCATGTGGCAACGAGCGCGCGACCTGCTCGACGATCGCGAGCTGGTCGGCGCAGTGGGGGATGACCGACTTCAGCTTGTAGTCGTCCATCAGGTGGAGCGGGAAGTAGACGTAGGGTCTCGTGGGCCGGAGGGCCTCGTAGTAGAAGCCGGCCGCGCGGGCGCGAAGAGTTTCGCGAATTGTGCCGAGCGTCCAGTGGAGCGGCCGGAGATATTCGTTGTCGCGGTCGAACAGCAGCTTGACGCCGACATGGCGGGCGAACATCCGCAGCCGGGTCGATGTGACCCCCGGGTCGCGGTACTCGCGGATCGGCTCGTCGCGGCGGATGAAGTCGTCGATGAACTCTTCAACGCGAGCGCGCTCGGGGGCGCTCAACTCGCGCAACTGATCAGGGGCGACGATCGGCGCGTCCATCGTGTCGACGTAGAGCCGCAGCGGCTCAGGGAAGATCGTGTAGAAGAGGAACAGGACAGGCACGCCGCGAGCGAGCCCCACGAGGTGGGCGGACCGCCTGATCGTCTCGTTCCCGACCTCCGGGACGACGATCTGCGGCCCCCACTCGGCGAAGATCTGCTCGAAGGCGAGCATGTGGCGCACCGTCCGCTCGACCGACCACTCCTCGGGACGCCCGTCACAGACGAAGTCGGTCCGGTGGATGTCGCGCAGGGTCGGGGTGTCGTAGCTCGAGACGATCCGCGCCGCCTCGGCGTCCAGGTCGAGCTCAAAGCCGAGTGCCGCCATGCGATCGGGCAGGCAGAACGCGGTGAAGCCCTGGCGCTCGAGCTCGCTCGCCGCCCGGCGGGAGTAGGTGACGTGCGCGACCTCGTGACCACGGCGCTGCAGCTCCGCGCCGACACGACCGTAGAAATCGCTCTCGATGTGCTGCAGCGTCGTGAAGAGAAAACGGATCGGAGCAGCGCGGCCTGCCCCGTTGGGACTGCCCGGAACGGCGGCGATGTCAACGCTTGAGGACGTCATCCCTTCACTGCGACAGCAGATACGCTCTATCCGATGCCGCAGGCTACCGAATCCCACACACAGCTCGTGCCAGCCGCCGACCAGCTCGCCACACCCGATGAGGCACAGCGGCTGTTCCGGCACCGCCGGGAGCACATCACCGAGATCGATCAGCCGCTCGTGCTGATCTCCCAGATGCAGCGCTCCGGCGGAACGTTGCTGAGTGAGCTCTTCGACGGCCATCCGCAGCTCCACGCCCACCCATACGAGTTGCACATCGGCCACCCGACCAAGTACGACTGGCCGGTGCTCGATCTCGACGCCGGCCCCGAGGAGTGGCACGAGATCCTCCACGAGGAGATCCTCGAGCGTTACTTCGACCAGGGCTACCACAAGTACGCGCGCAAGCACGTCGCCTACCAGGATGAGAACCTCGAGGCGCATCCGTTCACGCTCGTTCCGTCGTTCCAGCGCTCACTGTTCCTCGAGCTCGCCTCCGAGCGCGAGATCCGCACCCAGCGCGATGTGCTCGATCTCTACATGACCTCCTACTTCAACGCCTGGCTTGACAACCAGAATCTGCACGGCACGGAGAAACGGTTCGTGATCGGCTTCTGTCCCCGGCTCGCCTGGGGCACGAGCCGCGCCGCATTCCTCGAGGCCTACCCCGACGGACGGCAGATCTCCGCGATCCGCGACCCGAACGGGTTCTTCGCCTCGGCGCGGCTCGCCTACCCGCAGAAGTACGGCGACATCACCGAGGCGATCGGGCTCTGGAGGATGGCCGCCGAGGAGATCCTGGCCGCCAAGCAGGAACGCCCGGACGCCGTCCATGTTGTCGCGTTCGAGACGCTGCTCTCAGAGACCGAGGCGACGATGCGCGCCGCCTGCACCTTTCTCGGGATCGACTTCGATCCGATCCTCACTCGACCGACCTTCAACCGGCGGCCGATCAAGGCCAACTCGAGCTTCCGGGTCAGCCGCCACGGCATTCTCGACGAGCCGATCTGCCGCACCGAGACACTCTCGGATGACGAGCGCAATGCGATCGAGGAGTGGGTCGGCGAGACCTATCGCGAGGTCCGCACCCTCGCGTCCGCCTGATGGACGATGAGCTGCCACGGCTCGAGGACCGCGCGCGGACGCTCGAGCCGAAACCTCCGAAACCGGCGAAACAGCCTAAGGCGGGGTGACTACTCGCCTCGGCGCGTCTGTCGCTCGTCCTCGGTCTCCACGAGCTCGGCCGGATCGCGCGGGTCCTTCAGCCACAGAGCGCGAACCTGCTCGGCTCGTCGCGCCCGGGAGGCCGGATCGGCGCCGGGGACCGCGGGCGGTCCCTCGAGCTCTGCGGTCAGCTCGTCAACGCGCAGCTTCTTCGGCGGCTTCGGCACCTTTGGCTCTTTCGGCTGCGGCGGCTCCCTGCGCGTCCGCTTGAGGGCGGGCGCCACCGGGCGCGGCGGCTCGGGAGGAAACGATTCGAGGTACTGGGCGTGTAGCTCGGCGTCGAGCCAGTTGTAGGAGCGGATCAGCTTCTGGGTCTCCGGGGGGAGGTCGACGTGCCGCGGGCGAGCGTCGTTGACCCTCAGCTCGGGGAGCTCGACCCGTCGCCAGTCGAAGGCCTGCGCGAACAGCTCGATCGACTGGCGGAACCGCTCGCGGACCCCGATCAGGTGGTTCTCGGCGAGTACATCGCGCAGCCGGGCGCGCCAGAGCTCAGCGTCCGGTCCCGGCCCGGCCGAGTACGGGAGATCTCCGGTGTCGAAGTAGGGCGCGAGCAGACTGCGCGCCTGGCCGTTGAAGAACTGGGCTGGATCGGGGGTGAACGGCCCGCCGAACGTTCCCGCGATCACCGCTGCGAAGAAGTCCTCGATCGCGAGCCCACGCGCGCGCCCGACGAAAAAGAAGTGCGAGTAAACGCGGTCGACCGGCTCGCGTAGCAGGGTGAGAACTCGGTGCGGCCGCTCGACCAGCGGCGCGAGGTGGTTCGCCGAATGGCCCGCGACCGCCAGCAGGTCAGCGCGCTCGGTGCCGGTGAAGCGCGCGTACAGGTCGCGATAGCGCTGGGCGACGACGCCACGTCCGTCCGCCTCGGCCGCCGGCTCCGGCAAAAACAGCGCCGTCCCGTAGGCCGCCTTGCAACTCAGCTCCACGGCGCGTCGGACGGACGTGCCGGCGGTCTTGGGGATGTGGTGGAAGATCAGGAGCGGACGGTCGGCGACCCGCTTAGGCCCCCAGACGTAAAGGTTCAGCGGCGGCCGCTCGGTCTGCGGCGGGGCTTCACTGGCTCCGCCGTAGCCGCTCGTCTCGTCCGTCATACGGCCACCGGTTCGGGATCGATCTCGTGGAAGACCGTCCACGGCAGCCTCACGAGGCCGTCGAAGTGCCTCGTCGCGGACGATTCTCCCCCGCCGAAGACCTCGAACGTGAACGCCCGGCAGCGGCGGCTGCCGACCGGCTCGCCGTCCCTGAACAGCGTCGCCCGCGAGGTGATCGTGTAGATGCCGTCGGCGAGCAGGCGTGCCGGGAGGAACGCCGTGACCATGTAGGTGCCCGGCTCGTCGATCGACCTGGACTCGCGCATGACGCTGCGCAGGACGACCTGGCCCTCCGGGTCGCGGATCGACAGCTTCCCGCGCACCTCCAGGCCCGGGGTCCGCACATCGAGCGCCATCTCGATGACGCTCTCGTCCTCGATGTGGATACCGCTGACCGCCTCGCCATCGAGCGAGAAGATGCCGGCGCCCGCGCTCGTGACGTCCTTGCTGACCGGTTTGGCGACCAGCGGCACGTCGGGCGTCGCATCTCGGCGCAGGCGCGTGCGCATCGCCTCGTATGCCTCGGCGATCGTCTCGACGTCGTCGCGCGCGACGATCCTGCCGCGGTCGAGGAGGATCGCCTCCGAGCACAACTCGCGCAGCGTGCGCATCTGGTGGGAGGCCAACAGCAGCGTCAGCCCGGTGCGGCATTCGACCTCGAGATGGCGGCGGAACTGCTCGCGAAAGGCGACGTCGCCGATCGAGGGGAGCTCGTCGGCGAGCAGTATGTCGGGCTCTAGCAGCAGCGAGATCGCCACTCCGAGTCGCTTGTAGAGACCAGTCGAGTAGGTCTTGAGCTGCTGGTCGAGCAGCGACGTGACCTCTGCGAACTCGGCGATTGCCTCGACCCGGCGCGCCGCGAGTTCACGCTCGATCCCGAACAGCTCGGCGAGCAGATAGATGTTCTCGCGGCCGGTCATCTGCGGCTGCATGAACGCGGGCGCGGCGCTCATCAGCGGCGCGACCCGGCCGCGCAGTAGGACCCGCCCCTCGGTGACCGGGGTCATTCCGGCGAGCACCCTCAGCAGCGTCGTCTTGCCGCAGCCGTTCGGGCCGACGATGCCGAGCACGGTTCCCGGCTCGACCCGCAGCGAGACATCGCGCAGCGCCCAGACCTCCTTGCCCGTGCCGAACTCGTCCCCGCCGTCGTCTTCCTGATCGTCCTCCATCGACTCCTCGGCGATGTCGTCATCGAGGTCGGCGTCATCGACCTCCTCGACGCGCGGCGGCCAGTAGGCGCCCCGGGAGCGGCGCCGCAAGATCCGCGGAACGGGGATCGGGCGACCAGAGCCACGGTAGCGCTTCGAGACGTGCTCGAGCTCGATCGCCGCGGTCTCGCCGGTGGCGCTCAAGGCACGCGGCGCCCGGTCGCGGCCTCGGCCCCGCGCGCAAGCATCGCGGCGCGCGCAGCCCTGCGGCGGCGAGCCAACCCGGAGAACTTCCGCGTCACGGAGCGGCCGCGAAGACGACGGTGTAACTCGAGCTCGAGGCCCCAGCGCCCATAGATCCAACCCGCGCCTAGCGCAAGCGAGACCCGCTTCGCGGCGCCCGGGGCGCGTCCCCCGAGAACGCCCCACGTGAGCATCGCGGCGTGGGTCAGCGGCCACGGCACGAGCACATGCAGGGGAACACCGTCGGGAAAGCAGGCGGCCCGCTGACGGGCTGCGTTCGGGCGCTCCGTACGCCGCCGGTAGTACAGGACCTCGGGGATCTCGATCAGCCGGCCGCGCAACGATAGCTCGGCCATCAGCAGCCTGTCGGGATCGCGCACCGGCCGGTAGACCCCGCAGTCCTCGAGCAGATCGGCGCGGCTGAGCCCGTAGACGAGGTATCCCGCCGGTGCCCCGACGATCGCCATCCGCAGCCGCTCGAGCGGATCCTCGACCCCGACCGTCGCGAACGAGGCGGGGAAGTGGGTCGCCGTGCCGTCGTCAAGCACCCCCACCGAGCGCGGGTAGGCCAGAGCGGCGCCCGGATCGGCATCCATCGCCCGGACGAGCTCGCCGAGCCAGCGCGGGTGCCACATGTCGTGATCGCTGGCCCAGGCGAAATACTCCATCGACGGGCACAGGTCTCGCGCGCGCTCGAAGCAGCGCAGGTAGGTGCCGATCAGGCCCAGCCGCCGCTCGTTGGTCTCGAAATGGACCCGTTCGTCCCGCTCGGCGTAGGTCGCGGCGATCTCCGCCGTCGCGTCCGACGAGCAATCGTCGATCAACATGTACGCCGCATCGGGGTAGGTCTGGCTGAGCAGAGAGTCGAGCGCTTGCGGCAGGTTGGCGGAGTTGTTGTAGAGCGGCGCGCCGATGACCACGCGCGAATCGCGCACCCGCGGCCGGGAGGTCATCGCGGCGCCCTGCTCCACCAGCCCACGAGATGGCGATGCTCGGAGGAAGGGAGGACCTCGATCGGGTGCGGCCAATAGCGCCGCTCGAAGGTCTCGAAGGCGGCCGCCGAGCCTTCTGCCGATCCGCGCGTGTATAGGTAGGGACACTCCTGAGCGTGCGCATGTTCGACGCAGCGCTCGACCTCGGCTTCCGGCATCCGTTCGAAGGAGCCGGTGTTGACCGCTAGGTCGATCCGGTCGGGCCTGATCCGGTCGGTCGCCGAGAGCGGGACAAAGGCGAAGTCGACGCCGGGCGGGACCGCGTCCTGGTCCGCGCCGGCATAGAAAGCGCACTCGGCCTCGGGAAAGGCGGCGATCAGGCGGGTCGCCGAGAACAACAGCAGCTCGGGCAGGTCACTGACGATGCAGGTCGTGTCCGGGAACAGCGTCTTGAACGCGTGCGTGAACTCCCCCGCTCCCGCACCGATCTCCCATAGGACGCGCCGTCCCTGCTCGCCGGTCGGGGGCCGCAGCACCGCCCCCCGTTCGAGCGCGATCATCGTCTCGAAAGTGGCGAGCGTGGCGGCGTTGCAGAGGTCGCCCTCGATCTCGACCCCGAGTCCGCCGAACGAGCGCGGCTCGGCGACGAGCAGCTCGTCCGATCCGCCCGCAGCCACGATCAGCGCCGCGCGCCGCGCGCCGAGGTCGCGGCGAACCTCCTCGTTACCGGCCCGGTAGTCGGCCGGGGTCATCCCGTTCACAGGACGGGCGTGCCGGCTGAGCCGAGCGATCACGAGCGGCCCGGCGTCGAGCACGTAGTCGACGTCCTCGGCGGCGTGCTGCCAGTCACCGAAGCCC
>JACCVG010000190.1 GCA_013698335.1 Thermoleophilaceae bacterium | reverse complement strand
GGCTGATGCCGTTCGCCGGTGCCGTCTCGGCTTCCCTCTCCAACATGCCCTCCCCCTGGGGATGGTCCGCAGCCACGATCGTCGCGAGACTAGCCGACCCAGGGATCGTGAAGACGGTGAATCGGGCCCCGATCCCAACCGCGACCGGTAGTACGTGACCTCAACGCTCCTGGTCTTTGCTTCTAGGGTCTGCCAACCCAGTAACTCAGAGGGATCAGAGGAGGCAGTGATGCATGCACGGGTGGCGCGTTCGAGGGTGGACACCTCGCAGTTCACGGTCGATCCTTCGAATGTCTCCACGTTCACAATGACCGCAGTGCACACATTCGAGGCGCCGGGGACCGTCGTACTGGAATGCGACAACCCCGGAGGGCTGCCTAATGGGGCGCTCGCGATCAACAACAAACTCACGCGCTGCCGTTCAAGGATCTCGTGAACACACCCGGCTAGCGCAAGGCGGCTAGCCGCACCCTCTCCACGATTCGAGCGCACTCCCAGCGGCACTCTGGGCCGCGATGGCTGGCCCAACGATGCGCCTGCGAGCCACCGGGTCGTTGGCCGCCTACAGTCCGATGATGGCCGATGACGGATTGATGCCGGGCCCCCGCACCAAGGGTCCCTACGATCCCGACCGCAGGACTCTTTACTCGCCGGCCGAGTTGCTGGCCGGGAGCGAGAACGGACTCAGCCTCGACGACGCGGTCGATCGTCACTTCAGACACCACCAGCGGCGCCACCCCGACGATGCGGCGGAGGCCCTCGCCCAGCGGCTGCACGACTACGCGATCGACCAGGCGCTGCAGGCCCGAATCGGGGCCAGCCCGGCCCAGCGCGCGGCCAGCCGGATCGTCGGCATCATGGGCGGCCACGCCGTCCGGCGTGGCGACGACGCCTATCGAGCAGCAGCGCGGACCGGCTTCCTACTGGCTTCCGCCGACGATCCCTATCTCGTCGCGACCGGCGGCGGCCCGGGCGTCATGGAGGCGGGCAACCTCGGGGCGGCGCTATCGGGCCGCGACGAGCGCGAGCTGCTCGCGGCGATCGATCGGCTTGCGAACGGTCCGGAGTGGCGAGCGGATCCGGGGGCCTACCTCGAGGCGGGACTCGAGGTCGCTGCGGCGCACGGACCCCTGCGACCGTCGATCGCCATCCCAACCTGGTTCTACGGCAACGAACCGACCAACGTGTTCGCGACCGAAATCGTCAAGTATTTCTCGAACGGGCTACGGGAGGAGGGGCTGCTTGCGATCTGCCTGCACGGGATCGTCTACGCGCCCGGAAGCGCGGGCACGCTTCAAGAGATCTTCACCGACCACGCCCAGAACCATTACGCGAGCTATGGCTACCGTTCACCGATGGTCTTCCTCGGCGAGCAGCGCTACGGCAGGATCTTCGAATTGCTGCGCGCCGAGGCGACATCCGGAGTCGAGCCACTGCTCGTGCTGGTCGAGACCCCAGAGGAGGTCGTTGCGGCGATCGAGGAGCGCCGACCGGTAGCGGTCGACCAGCCGAAGTGAGCCTGATCGACGTCCATACGCTGATCGACGGCGGTCAGCGAGCCGAGCAGGTCGCCGAGACCCTGGTGGGATTCCTCGACCAGGCCACCGAGCGCCTCGACCTCGCCCTTTACGACATCCGGTTGCCGGGTGCGGTCGGCGATCGGGTGGCGGACGCGCTTCGCGCGGCGCACGAGCGGGGCGTCGTTATCCGGCTCGCCTATAACCACGAGTCTCGCCGTGACGCACCGGTTCCGCCACCGCCGCGGACGCGCCCGGAGCTGATCGAGGCGCTGCCCTTCGATACCCGTGGCCTCGCCGGGATGCCCGATCTGATGCACCACAAATACGTCGTTCGGGATGGTGCCGCGGTTTGGACCGGCTCGGCCAACTGGTCACTCGACTCGTGGACGCGCGAGGAGAACCTGTTCGCGATCGTCGTCTCGCCGCAACTCGCTCGCGCGTTCGTTGGCAACTTCGAGGAGCTGTGGTCCGAGCGCTACATCGAGTCGACCGGCGACGTAACGCCGGATCCTGTCGATGTCGGAGGAATCCCGGTCCGTCCCTGGTTCTGTCCCGGGCACGGCCCGGCGCTCTCCCACCGGATCGCCGCCGCGATCGGCGCTGCACGCCAGAGGGTCCGGATCGCCTCACCCGTGATAACCGCCGGCCCGATCATCGGCACGCTCGCCCAGGAAGTTTCAGAGAGGACGCTCGATCTCGCGGGAGTCGTCGACGCGACCCAGCTGCGGCAGGTGTTCGACCAGTGGCGCGGGAACCCGAGCAGCGCCTGGAAGGCGCCGCTGCTCGAGCGGATCCTCACCGAAGGTCGCTTTAGCGGCAAGCGCTCGGCGCCCTACCGGCCGGGGTCGGTTCACGACTTCATGCACGCGAAGGTGACGGTGGCCGACGACACCTTGTTCCTAGGTAGCTTCAACCTCTCTCGCTCGGGCGAGATGAACGCCGAGAACATGCTCGAGATCGAGGACGCGGCCCTTGCGGCCCGGATCGCCGGCTGGATCGACGAGCTGATCGGGCGTTACCCGGATCCGGTCGGCACGCGCTGAGCCGGACCTGGTAAGCGGGGTCGGTCAGGATCTCTTGCAAATCGCTTTCACCACCGCAGATCGGCGAAGCCGGCGACCCGAGCGCGATCGCACCCGAGTTCACTCCGCCTCGGCCGCCTACGACCTTCGTCCAGGGATCCGTGATTCACGCGGGTCCTTCGGCGCTCTGACCCGATCAGCTCGGAGATACCCGCAACCGACAGAAGGAGACAGCATGAAGCTGAAGGCTATCGCTGCAGTAGTGGCGCTCTGCCTTGGCGTTGGCGCACCGAGCGCGATTGCCGACAAGGGCGGCGTTCCACACTCGAGCAAGCCGTGCCCTGTGAAGTCGAAGTCAGGCAAGGTCAAGAAGCCCGCCAAGAACAACAAGGGCAAGAAGTGCGGCCACC